>JAFRXG010000073.1:0-12617 GCA_017441565.1 Bacteroidales bacterium
ACTGGTTCGACGAAGACTATGCCCACCGCCAACAAGGCAACCTAGGCAACGGTCATATGCTGATTGATGCAAGCGCACTAGCCGACGGCTTCCATGCTCTGTACATGCAACTAGGCTACGGCAACTCCGCCCGGCTGGAGAACTTCATGTTCTACTCCTACCACACTCCGCCGGAACTTGCGCAGGACAGCTTCAACATCAACTACACCTACTGGTTCGACGAAGACTATGCCCACCGCCAACAAGGCAGCCTCGGCAACGGATACCTCATGGTTGATGCAAGCGCACTGACTGAAGGGTTCCACACGGTGTATATGCAGCTGGGCTACGGAACCACTGCACGTCTGGAGAACTTTATTTTCTTCATCCCTCCGGAACGCTTCTATGAAGAGTACACCGAAATGGTGTACTGGTTTGGCGACGAGAGCACCGTCCACCACCTCTCGCCCATGGCTGGGACACACCTGATAGCCGTGCCACCGATGACATGTGGAGAGGAAGGCCTCATACACCTGATGGCCTTGGACAGCAACGGCAACACGTCGCCCGTGCTGAACCACACCTATGTCTGGATGGACTCTTCCTGCTGCCTGCCGCCGCTGTTTGTCACCGCCGACAATGTGACCGACACGGGCGCACGGCTGCATTGGGACTATAACCGCCCCGAGAGCTACACGCTGGTGTGGGACACCCTGCCCTTCACCACCCCCGACAGCAGCCACAACATGGTGGTGCTGACCGACACCACCTACTGGTTCTCCGGCATGCATGCGGGCATCACCTGCTACTATGCCATCAAGACCAACTGCGACACCAGCGACACGGGCTGGGTGCGCGGCGAGTGGACCACGGTGTGCCGCACGCTGACCCCCTACCAGGTGGACGCCTGCGACAGCTATGCCTGGCGCGGAGACATCTACACCGAGAGCGGCACCTACCGCGACACGGTGCCCACGGCATTGGGCTATGCGGTGCAGTGCGACAGCATCTACGAGCTGAACTTGTCGATGCACCGCAGCTTCAGCACGGAGCAGACGGTGACGGCATGCCGCAGCTACGACTGGCACGGACGCATCCTTACTGAGAGCACCGACACCGCCACCTACCACACCCACACCGTGGCTGGCTGCGACAGCACGGTGACGCTGCACCTGACGGTGAACCACAGCACCCACCCCGACCTGACGGAGCGCGACACCGCCTGTGGCCGCTACCGCTGGCATGAGCGCACCTACACAGAGTCGGGTGCCTACACCCAGATGCATGTCTACGACGACTCGCCCTGCCCAGGCATCGACACCCTGCACCTGGTCATCCGTCCCGAGTACCACACCCGCGACGAGGTGGCGATATACGAGGGCGACAGCGTCGTGTTCGGCGGCCAGGCCTACCGCACGGCGGGAGTGTATGAGCAGCGTTTGCTGAGCGTCTACGGCTGCGACAGCGTGAAGGTGCTGGTGCTGCGCATAGAGCCTGTGCGTAACCAGATAGCCCGCGCCACGGTGTGCCAAGGCGAGCCTTACAGCAACGGCCAGTTCACCGTCACCGCCGCCCAAACGGCGACCGCAGGACTGCTCGTCCTGCGCGACACCCTGCGCACCGCACGCGGCTTCGACTCGCTGATTCGTGGGCTTGACCTCACCGTCCTGCCCAACAACCTTGCCACTGTGGCGGGCCTCGAACCCGCAACAGACAGCGTCATCACACGTGGCGACGTGGTGCTGCGCTGGAGCGAAGTGGCAGGAGCCACGGGCTACCGCGTCTACTTGTGGACAACGGGACAGGCGATGCCCGCCACCCCCACCTACGTGACAACCAACACCTACCAGCACATACCCTTCTACCAGAACCGTCAGACATACAACTGGAAGGTGGAGGCCTACAACCCCTGCGACACCACCGCCGGGGCCATACAGCATTTCCTCATCTACAAAGAGCCGTCGATGACGTTGAGCAGCCATGCCCTGGCTTTTGGCGAGGTGGAGTATAACGCCTCCACCCACCAAAGCCTTACCATCAGTGGCAGAGACCTGACCGACTCGATACGGCTGGCGGTGCGCGGCACCGACTCCGCCATGTTCGCCCTCTCAGCCCCCACCCTTGACCGCTTCGGCGGCACGGTGGCCGTCGCCTTCTCGCCCACCGTGATGCAACGTAGTTTCGATGCCTACCTGACGGTGACCGGCGGCACAACGCGCGACACAGTGACACTCAGCGGCCTGATGGCCAACTACTACCAGTTTACGGTGAACGTGGCCGACAGCATCCTGCCCGCCAACACTCCCGTGGTCATCAACGGCACGCTGGAGAACGCCGCCCAGGAGGCACAGGCCAATGTGGCGGTGGACGTGTATGTGAAGATTATGGGACAGACCTATCTCTACACCGACACCACCGACGCCCTGGGCCACTTTGGAGCCACCTATACCCCCGTGCCGTCGGAATGCGGCTACTATGAGGTAGGGGCCTGCCTCCACGGCAGCCCCAGCCGCCGAACGATGGCCGAGTTCAACATCCCCGGCATCAGCCTGGCGTCCTATCTGCCCACATGGGAGGTGATAGAGCACGACACACTGGCCGGAATGCTGGCAGTGCGCAACCGCTGCAATGTGACGCTGCACCATATTGCCGTGGCCGTTGACTCGATTCCTGCGGGCATGAGCATCACGTTCGACACCCTGACCCTGCCCCCCTTCGGGAATGGGGACCTCCGTTTCACCCTGGTAGGGAACAACGTGACGGCAGGCAGCCAGTATGAGCGCGCCCGCTTTACGGCCTCGTGTCTCGAAGGCCCGTTGGGCAAGATGGAGACCCGCTACTTCTGCCACCAACATGTGTCGGACCTGCAGATAGCGTTTGACACGATAGCCTGCGCCATAGTGCCCGGCACACAGAAAGTGGTGGACGTGGCGCTGTATAACAATACCGACAGCACGTTCAGCAACATAAGCTTCCAGACCCCTGCCGGCTTTGCCGGGATGAGGGTGCTGAACCTCGACAGCAGTTACACCATTGCGCCCCACGACTCGCTGTTTGTGCCGCTCTTGGTGATGTTCCCCTTAGGGACACCGCTGGCCCCCGTGACGGGCAGCATACTGGTTACCGCCGACAACGCGCAACCACAGCAAGTGCCGTTTGTCATAGACGTGGTCTCGAATGCGAAGGGCAGCCTGAGGGTGATGGTGTCGAACGAATACACCTACGCCTACGGCACCTATGTGAGCGACGCACAGGTGAGAGTGGTAGGCTACTACAATCAGCAGACCTATGCAGAGGTGGTGACCGACAGCACGGGCGAGGTGACCATAGACTCACTGCCCGAAGGCTACTACCGCCTGTATGTGAGCGCGCCCGACAACAACAGCGTTGCCCGCATCATCCAGATTACTGCCGGACGGGTGAACCTTGAGTTGGTGGAACTGGAATATCAGGCAGTTTCGTACTCGTGGGTTGTTTATCCCAAAGACGTGGAAGACAGCTGGGGAGTGACACTGAACACGACGTACAAGACCAACGTGCCCAAGCCGGTGGTGGTGCTGAGTCTGCCAGAGTTTACCGTAAGGAGCGACGGGGAGTTCAGCACCTTCAACATTGTGGTGACCAACCACGGGTTGATTGATGCCTACGACGCCACGCTGACCGTGCCGACGTCCGACGTATACGAGTTTGTGCCGCTGTTCGACAGGATTGACACACTGCATGCTCTGTCGAGCGTGACAATTCCCTGCTCGGTCCGCAACAAGGTGATATACGACACCATCGAGACTATGATACACGACTACGAAGTAAGAATAGATACCATTTACAATGTCACCACACACACGGAGACCAGGACACGCTATGTGGACACGATAATCTATGTGCCAGTGAATCATTGGGTGCAAGACACCGTCTACGACACGGTGACGGTGTACGACACGATGTTGGTGACTATACCTCGTCTGGTGGTGGAAACCGTGGTGGACTCCATCATTGACCGCATCGTCTATTACGACACGACCCTGCGCGACACCCTCTTCGTCATAACGGATGAGATTGAGCCGTTGTATGGCAGCTGCGATATATTCCCCTTCCGCCTGATGGCGCACTGGAAGTGCAGCGCGGGCGGGAAATGGGTCTATGCAGGAGCCACGCTTGAGAAGATGGACTGCGACCTGCCCAAGGACAGTGCCTTGGCGATGGTAGGAGGCGTGAGCGACCTGACAGGCGGCACCTTTATGGACGGTCCCGGTGGTTGGAGCGACTCGGTGAGAAACCCGAGCGGACCCGGCGTCACAAGCGGGCCAAGCGGCTCAACAATCCACTGGCCACAAATACCGCCACTGTTTACGCCCGACTGGGAGTGCATGCCCTGCTGGTACAGAGCCACCTTGGATGCTGCCGACTGCCTGCTGTCTATAGGTACGGCAGGTATAGGCAACGGTCTGTTGCGGGGAACTCGCACAAGTGCGAGAATGGCAAGCAATGATGCCATAGACTATATGATGCTAAGTTTAGAGTGGCGGCAGACAATGAACTTGAACTATGGAAATCTGGAAGCAATGTCATTTGCGACCAGAGGCTTCGAACGTTGTGTTCAAAGTGCCAACCGCAGCCTTGACCAAGCAGCCTACTATGCCCATCTGTCCAACGTGGCACAAGGCATGTCATATGGGACCTCGGCTTACAGCATGGGACTATCAGCCATGAACAGAGAGTATGGAATGGCAACACTCCAAGGATTAGCTACAATTGTGGGTTTTATCAATCCCACAGCGGGGGCTGTATTCGGCTGTTCACTTGATATATTTGACGCGATTAATTATTGTATCAACAATGGTGTGGATGTTGAAATACCATGGGGCTATCACCACAACATCAGCGTCGACACCAACGTCTACGAGCTGAACCTAAGACTTTCCAAACGGTATCAAGACACGTTGCAATCTATCCGTTATCGGATTGTCAACGACACGCAGGCGGTCTTTCTTGAGCATCCCGAAGTGCTACAGTCCATTGTTGGCTATATGGTCACAACAGACAGTGCCACGCTACAACAGATAAGACAAAGCTACGACACCACTATCACCACCATCGACACGATCATCCTGCGGCGCTATGTAGACCGTTGGAACAGGACAGTCACATATATGAGAAATGGCTGGCTGACTCCAGCTATGGTGCCAGAGGGGCTGTCGCTCGACTATTACTATCTCGACACCAACACCACTGGCGAACTGGTGAAGATGGAGTTGACGGCCATGAGAGAGGACTACTGGTCGATAGAGGAGATGTTTGCCGCCACGATTGACTCGCTGATACACTACCCGCAGAAGACCTCGGTGTGTGCGGGTGTGTCGCTACAATTCAGACAAGAGGTTGCCATGACCCGTGAGGCTTTTGAGGGGCAGCTGATTATCAACAATCCCCACGACTCGAATGCCCTGCAAGACCTCTCGCTGAGCTTTACGGTCAGCGACACGTTGGGCAATGACTGCTCCGACAAGTTCGACATCAGCGTCATCGGCTACGAAGGCATCAGCGCTGCGGGGACCCTTGCAGCCCACAGCACGGGTACGGTCACGGTGCGCTTTGTACCGCTCATGTCGGCCGCCCCGACAGGCGAGATTCCATACCTCTTTGGCGGTACGATAGAATATATCGACCCGTTCACCCACGCCACCATGGCTGACGAGATGGTGCCCGCACGGCTGACTGTGCATCCTTCTCCTCATCTGCAACTCGACTACTTTGTGCCTCACGACATCATTGCCGACGACCCATTGACGACACCAATCATAGAACCCAGTGTGGCTGCCACCATCGGCCTACGTCTGACCAACGACGGCGTTGGGACTGCCAAGAATGTGCGCGTCTCCTCTCTGTCGCCTCATATCGTGGAAAACCAGCAAGGACTGGTGGTCGACTTCACGATGATAGGCTCCATCATGGACGGCGAGGAGAACTCGCAACCCTTGAGCGACATTGCACTAGGCACTATCGCACCCTCCCAGACACACACCATGGAGTATCTACTCAAGAGTTCGCTGCTGGGTACTATCACGGTTGACAATGTCAACGTGATTCATAACAGTTCGATAAACGACAGGGACATGAGCTTGGTTTCGGCTCGTGCCCACAGCCTCGTCAAGACGGTGATGGAATACAGACCCGGCTCTGACACAATCCATGACTTCCTCACAAACGACGGTGGCCTTAACAGACCCGACACCATTTACTTCTCTTCGGGACGTAGTGTGAATGTCGCTGGGGCAGACACCACCCTATTTGACCACTATGTAGAGACTATGACCACGGTGACTCTGCCAGACAGCACCGTCGAGGTGACACGGTTGGTTGACACGGTGGTTCGCCTTACGGTCTACCCCGACACGATTGGCTGGCAGTATGCCTCGACCGATGACCCCGGTGAAGGGAAATACGACATTGTGTCGTGTGTGCGCGACGACAGCGTGAGCATACCGCTCGACAACATCTGGCTGACCTTTGTCGACCTGGTGGCCGGCCTCGACCCCGAATACAACAACCGCCTCCACATTGTGGACACCCTCACGGTGGTAAGGCCGACATCGTACAATGTCACCTTCCGCTTGAAAGAGGATATGCTGAAAGTGGAGAAGATACTCGACATCCCCGTCCGGGCTATCGACTATGCTCTTGATACTGTTAGAGTACGGTTTAACCAGCCCATCATCGACAGCACATTCACATACGCCGACATGTCGCTGAAATGTAACAATGGGGTGGAGCTGATGGACAGCACTGTCACTATCAGCCGTGTGGACGACACCACCTATTCTGTTCATTTAGCAAGTAAGACCAACGCGTTTGGCCTCTATGTGCTGAAGGTGATGGCCGACAGCATCCGAAATGCTGACGGACACTTCGGTGCGGGAGGACGTGAGGCGCATTGGGTGAGAGCCAACTGTACCACGGTGAAGGACAGCATAGCCCAAGTGGCATGCGACAACTTTATCTGGAGAGACTCTATCTATACTGCCACAGGCATATATACCGATACACTCTCACAGATGGCTGGATGCGACAGCATACTACTATTGAATTTGACCATCAATCACAGCTCAACTGCCATTGAAACTGTCACCGCTTGCGACAGTTACATTTGGCACGACAGCACCTACACCGCCTCCACTCTCAATTCTCAATTCTCAACTCTCAATTCCGTAGGATGCGACAGCACTGTCACCCTTAACCTCACTATCAACTACAGCACATCTGCTATAGAAGATGTTTCTGCCTGTGACAGCTACACCTGGCACGATTCCATCTACTCTACCTCCACTATCGACTCTACCACCCTCACCAATGCCGCTGGCTGCGACAGCACGGTGACGCTGCACATCACCATCAACTACAGCAGCCACACCACCATCGTGGACACTGCCACCAACAGCTATGAGTGGAACGGCGAAGTGCTGACCGAGAGCGGCGAATACGTATACGAGGGACAGACCGAGGCAGGATGCGACAGCATCGTCACGCTGAAGCTCACCATTAACCATGTGGGCATCGCCGATGTCATCAACCCCGAAGGCCTGAGCATCTACCCCAACCCCACCTCTGGCAAACTCACCATCGTGGCCGAAGGGGTGACGAAGGTGGAAGTGTTTGACCAGAACGGACGCATCGCGGACACCTTCCTCGACGCCAACGAGGTCGACATCAGCCATCTGCCCACAGGAGCTTACACCCTACGCATCACACTGCACAACGGCACCGCCGTAAAGCGTGTCGTCAAGCAATAATGCCGACGGCACCTATCCAACCCATTGAGGCAGACACATTTTAATGTCTGCCTCAACTTTTTTATGCCTCTGGCCGAATAATTAGGGGGCCTTGTACGTTTATTGTGTAAGAAAGAAGTTATTCATCAATGACCGAGAAGGAATACACACATATTGCCCAACAATGCCGCGAGGAGCTCTACCGTTTTGCCGTAAGGTATACTGCCGACGGCGACAGCGCATGGGATGTGGTGCAGGATGCCTTCGTAGCACTATGGACACACCTGAGCGAGGTGGAGCCGACAAAGGCCAAGGGATGGCTGATAAGAGTGATGTACCGCCAGATGGTGGACCAGCACCGGCGCGAAGCCCGGTTCCGCAACCTGGCACCCGCACTGGTCGGCGAGGAATGGTACAGCCAGCACGACAACTTCGAGCTGCACGACGCCATGCAGCAGGCCCTTGCCCAACTGTCCGAACAGCACCGCGCCATCCTGCTGATGAAGGACCTGGAGGGCTACCGCTATCAGGAAATTGCCCAAATAACCGGGCTGGAAGAATCGCAGGTGACGGGCATCCTCTACCGCGCCCGCATCAATCTGAAGAAAGCATACATCAAGTTGAACACCATTAAACAGCACGCTATATGATAAACATGGAAAATTATGAGGGCTACCTCTTCCTCTATCAAGAAGGCGAACTGGACAGCAGCACACGCGCCGAAGTGGAACGTTTCCTTCTGCAGCACCCCGACATACGCGAGGAGATGGAGCAATACTATGACCCCACGCTTGTCGTCACTGCCGAGCCACCCGTCCGTCAAAGCCGCCGTGTCATCCCCCTATGGCGTTGGGCTGCCGCCGCTTGTGTGGTGCTGGCCCTAGGTTACGGGGCTTATCTGGCCATTCCGCAGCGAATAGAGGGAACGGAGACTGTAGCCCAAATAACGCCCGATGCGTCCGGTACCATCACACCACTTCAGGAAGAAACTCCACACCTGAACCACGAACAGCCTGCGGCAATCATCGCCAAGGCCAACATCAAGTCATCGCAAAAGCAGCCGTTACTTCCAGAGCATACCATAGAAACACAACAGAAACCCACCACCGAGACCATAGAGCCGGTACAGCGCACCGAGGCTCCTACTCACCCGATGCCCACCGAAGAACAAGCCCCTGTTGGCCATATCATAGTGACGAGCACTCAGCTTGCCGAAGTGAACGAGATAATCATGGTGGACGACCTGGCTAGGGTGGTACCCCATGCCAAACCGTCGGACACGCCCCCCTTCACCTATCTGGCCATGAAGATTAGAAGGAACCTTGAAAACCGCAGACTCGAATTTGAAGACTTTGTATACAACATATTCGCACCAAAGTCGGGAAGCAACGAACTGGCCGAATCCAATTAATTAGTATAATAACCAACACCTATCATAACATGAAAAGAACAATCCTCACAATTGCCTTTGCGGCAATAGCAAGCATGGCGGCAGCACAAACGTACACCTTCCGCCAAGACCTCAAACAGGAAATCAACCACCTAGTGGTAAAAGGAAGCAGCATCGTACGTCTGGAACACGACACTTGCAACTGGGTGGCCTATAAGGGGGAGAAACGAAACGACACAGCCCGGCTGGTGGTCATTGAGGGCAACCGGCTGACAACCACAGCGGCGGCAGACAACAGAACGCTCTACGTGGGCACTACGGCAGGAAAGGACAGTGCCGAATATCTGCTCACCTTCGACATCGAAGACAACGGTGTGGTTGTCTACAATGGGAAGGCCAACACCAAGGGCCATATCACATACGACTGTTACAACCCGAAAAAGGACAACACCAAAAGGGTAAGCGGCATAAGGAAATACGGACCCGCCGATAGGATATTCCTTGACTACTTCATGGGGTCCGCATCCTGGACCACATCCAGCATGAGGGCGTTAGGCAGACCTATCGACCCCAGCAAGATGTCGTCCTTATCACACACTGGCGTTAAGATAGGCTATTCGCTCTATATGGATGACCATATCGCAGCAGGATTTGGTATCCAGTACGGATTCTACTCACCGCAGTTCAAGTCGCCCCTTGTCTCCTATTCCGCCAGCGACAACAACCTGTCCACCGCCACCTCCGACTCGGCGGGGATATGGAACACATCGGCCTACATGCACACAGTAGGCATTCCTCTGCACTTTACCTACTTTCCTTTCCCTAAAGATCATGAATTCAACCTACAGCTGGAGTTCATTCCTCAGTTCTCGTTCGGCCATAAGCTAGAGCAGCACTACCAACACGAGACCGCCAACCTGACCATCAACAACACCTACACAAAAGACCTGCCCTACAGCCTTCTCAACCTCACCGCCCGTTTCAGTTTCAACTATGGTACCTTGGGCTTCTATGCCGAATATGGCATTAACCCCATCAGCCGCAATCTGAAATACGACAACAACACCATATCGCCTCACTATGCATGCTTGGGAGTCCGCATCAACTTATTTGAATTGGGCAAAAAATGACAACAAGAAAAAAGTAACATCAAGAGCTAAGAATGAGTGAGGCAGACAATTCTTAGCTCTTACTTCTTACCTCTTAGTTCTTTAAACAGTTCCCACATCACGATGGCGGCGGCGCAGCTGACGTTCAGCGAATGCTTGGTGCCCTGCTGGGGTATCTCGATGCTGCCGTCGCAAAGGGGGAGCAGCTCCTCTTGCACACCCTCCACCTCGTTGCCAAAGACTATGGCAAACCTTGAATTGAGAATTGAGAATTGAGAATTAAGAGCTGAAAGGTTGTCCAGCTTAATGCTGTCGTCCACTTGCTCTATGGCATAGACCTTATAGCCTTGGGCCTTCAGTTCGCGAACACAATCGGCCGTCTCCTCATAATAAGTCCACTCCACGCTATCCTCGGCACCGAGGGCGGTCTTGTGTATGTCGCGGTGGGGCGGAGTGGAGCAGATACCGCACAGACAGATGCGCTCCACACGGAAAGCATCCCCCGTGCGAAACACCGATCCGATATTGTTTTGGCTGCGTACATTGTCCAGCACCACCGTCAAAGGCATTTTCTCCGCCTCTTTGAACTCCTGCACCGAAATGCGGTGCAACTCTTCCATCGATAGTTTGCGCCCCATCGTCTTAGTTCTTAGTTCTTAACTCCTACTTCAAAGCATCATCCCACACTGCCTTCCAGCGAGATGCTCAGCAGCTTCTGTGCCTCCACGGCAAACTCCATCGGCAGCTTCCTCAACACCTCCTTGGCATAGCCGTTCACTATCAAGCCCACGGCACTTTCGGGCGAAATGCCGCGCTGCTGGCAGTAGAAGAGCTGGTCTTCGCTAATCTTGCTTGTGGTGGCCTCATGCTCCAAGATGGCCGAGCTGTTGTTGGCCTTGATGTAGGGCCAGGTGTGTGCGCCGCAGGTGTCGCCAAGGAGCAACGAGTCGCACTGTGAATAGTTGCGGGCATTCTCGGCACTCTTGTTTATCTGCACCAGGCCGCGGTAACTGTTCTGGCTGTGTCCCGCGCTGATGCCCTTCGACATGATGGTGCTGTGCGTGTTCTTGCCTATGTGAATCATCTTGGTGCCTGTGTCGGCTTGCTGGTAGTTGTTGGTGACGGCCACACTGTAGAACTCCGCCGTGCTGTCGTCGCCCTGCAGTATGCAGCTGGGGTACTTCCACGTCACCGCGCTGCCCGTCTCCACCTGAGTCCACGAAATCTTGCTGTGCGACCCCTTGCAGATGCCGCGCTTGGTGACGAAATTATAAATGCCACCCTTGCCGTCCTTATCACCGGGGTACCAGTTCTGCACTGTGCTGTACTTCACCTCGGCATCCTTCAGTGCCACAATCTCCACGATGGCGGCATGCAGCTGGTTCTCGTCGCGCTGGGGGGCTGTGCAGCCCTCCATATAGCTCACGTATGCCTCTTCGTCGGCCACAATCAGGGTACGTTCGAACTGACCTGTCCCACGGGCGTTGATGCGGAAATAGCTCGACAGCTCCACCGGGCCGCGCACCCCTTTGGGGATATAACAGAACGACCCAGCGCTGAACACGGCCGAATTCAACGCGGCAAAGAAGTTGTCGCCTATAGGTACCACCGACCCCAGATACTGCTTCACCAAGTCGGGGTATTTCTGCACCGCCTCGCTGATAGGACAGAACAAGATACCCTTCTCCTCCAGCATCTTCTGCGAAGTGGTCTTCACCGACACCGAATCCATGATGGCATCGTAAGCCACCCCTGCCAACACCTTCTGTTCGCGCAGGGGGATGCCCAGTTTGTCGAAGGTGGCCAGCAGCTCGGGGTCCACCTCGTCCATGCTCTTCTTCAGCTCCTTCTGCTTGGGGGCGGCATAATAGATAATGTCCTGATAGTCCACCTTGTCATATTTCAGATGGCCCCACTCTGGCTCCTCCATGGTCTGCCATTTGCGGAATGCCTTCAGGCGGAATTCCAACAGCCACTCCGGCTCGTTCTTTTTCTTCGAAATAAGGCGTACCACATCCTCATTAAGGCCCTTGCCAATCGTGTCGGTATCTATATCGGTGACAAAGCCCCACTTGTACTCCTCATTGGTAACCTCTTGAATGATATCTTTTTCGTTATCTTTCATTGTCGTATTGAATGCATTATTGCAATTGCAAAGATACAAAAAAAGTCCGACATGCCATCGAACTTTTTTGATAAGCCGAATCCAGACAAGCAAGCTTGTCTGGCAAGGCGAGAAACGTCTGTTTTGAAGAAGGCTCTAGTTTGATAAAAGACCGACTTTTTAACAGCATCGAAGATGCTGAATTTCAATAACCCCACACAAGGAACGCAGTGTGGGGTCAACGAAAACCCTACTACTCAGCGTCCCGG
>JAFRXG010000005.1:0-1725 GCA_017441565.1 Bacteroidales bacterium
GCTGGGTACATGTGGAATGTATGGTAACGCCAGTTGGCTGTGGTTCTTCGACACGATGATACGCGCAAGGGATTTCCTCAGCACCCCTGCCGCCAATTGGCGGCCTCCATATACAAGTAGTTTCAACTTCTTCACCAAAATGGACTTGAACGGCAACGTGCTGAACACAATCTATATGCAGTGTCAAGACCGTGCAGGCTACCACCACAACACCTATAACGACACATGGTACTACAGCCGCCAGCACCCCACCACCCTGTTCGGCAAAGGCCCCGTGGCGATGCATGTCGATAAGACGGGTTGCCTTTACTTGGTGCTCAACTGCGGTTGGACGGGCTTGCGCGACAGCGTCTATTCCGTCATCACCTACAATGGCGACAGCACCTATCGCAGCGACTTCTTGCTGCCGTACAACTTTATCCTAGGCGACTCGGGCGGGGTAGGCGGCTGTTCACGGCCCATGATGTACAAGTTCGATGCCCATGGGCGGCTGCTGTGGCACAAATTCGTTGCCTTCGAGTCGGAAGGTATTCCAGCCATTAACCTCCGCTTTCTATCTCAATTCGGCATCTGGGACACTTGCGCCGTGCAGGCTGAGTGGTATATGGGCTTTAACGGATTTGATGCCGACAAGGATGACAACATGTATCTTTCGGGCAACATCGGCGGACTGAATCCGCCAACCCCATGGTGGAGTTACGAGGGCATAGAGTATGAATACCCCTGCCGCATATATTTCGACAGCACACACTATGTGCAGATGAACCACTTTGCGGAGGCAGAGAGTAATAATCATCCATTTGTTGTCAAGTTCGACACCTCGGGCACGGTGCAGTGGGTACATGAGCCACACTTTATCTACAACGACCGGCACAATTATCAGACATACAACCATATCGGATATGCTAGTGTGACCGTGAGCGACAGCTCGGTGTATGTGCTGGGCGGCATCAACACCCTCTTTGACGAGGACACCATCTTCTTCGGCAACGGGCAGTGGTTTGAGCGCGGCGGCGACAGCGAGCGGCATCACCGCTATCCCCTCTTCCTGCAATTAGACAAGCAGACAGGCCTCTGCACCGGCTATGGCACCCACTACTGTCCCGGCTGGTGGGATGACGACGGAGTGTCGCCCGCGGCTGGCATGAGCGGCGGTGGAGTGTGGAAGCGTCATTTTGTAAAGGACAACCGCGTATACTCCTCTATATCCTATCAAATCAACCCGTCGGAAAGCATCCCCTTTATGGCCATTTGGCAGACCGACCAGCGTGTGGCAGACACCATGTGCATACACTGCTTGGGCTTGTGGGACTATCATTACTACCCACGCGAAGGTGGCAGTGTGCTGTTCGACTTCACCTTGCGCTACAAGGACATCACCCTCGATACGTTCTACTTCACCAATGCCCGCTCCAGCGGCAGCGCAGCAGCTTTCGGCATGTTCCGCGAGGACAGACCCCACACGATGCTGGAGCAGTTCATCGACTGGGAGCAGGACTTGCGTTTTACCCTTGCCGACAGCCCCGTTGCACTCACTGCCACCGCCACCAGTGGGCTGCTCGTCAGCTATACGAGCGGCGATAGCACGGTGGCCACTGTCGATGGCAGCACCCTTTGCTTGCATCGGGTGGGCGAGGTGCAAATCACTGCCACACAAGAGGGCGATGCCGACTATCTGCCTGCCCCACCAATCACCCGTACAGTAATAGTCCGTCAAGACACTGA
>JAFRXG010000074.1:0-6474 GCA_017441565.1 Bacteroidales bacterium
GGCCTATGGCCGCCCGACTGTCTAATATAGCCTAGGATTGCTTTGAAGCACCTAGAACAAGTGCAATCAACTATAGGAGTGAAGGCCTCCAAGTAATAGGTTGACACCAAAATAGGTGATGGCAACACTCAATATTGCCAGCACACAGTATAGATGGAAGCCCAATTGGGAATGGTTCTCCTTGCAGGCAAGATAGAGAGGATAAAGGTAGACTATGAGCGTAATCAGCGCCCACACCTCCTTCGGGTCCCATGACCAGTAATTGCCCCACGAGATGTTGGCCCACACGGCACCAATGATGATACCCACTGCCAGCAACGCCACAGCAGGGTAGAGCATCAACAGGTTAGTACGTTCCAGCCTCTTGCGACTGGCAGGCAGGAAGAGGGCTGCCATGCCGGTGAGCATCACAAAGAAGAAGAGCGCGTAAGCAATCATTATCACCGTCACATGCAAGGTCAGCAGGGGCGAGTTGAGCACAGGCATCAGGTGTGTAATCGGAGGGTTGGAGCCGCTCATCATCGCCACCAACTGGCAAAAGCCCATCGCCAGCAGGGCTACAGAAGGTGCCGACCGATAATGGCGCGCCATACTGAGGGCCACGATGCCCAGCGTGACCGACATCAGGTTCATGCTGTCGAAGCCTCCGGCCATAGGCACATGTCCTCCGGCCACCCACCGCAGCACGATGATTAGGAGCAGGAAGCACGTCAGCAGTGCCACCAGGACTGAGGAGATTCGGTAGTTGACGGCTGAGAGCTTCGAGTTGTCCTTGCCGCGGCCCGTTGTCCAAACCATCAGAGCAAACGACAAGATGCCCAGCACCACCGACAACATGGCCAGCCAACGGCCTGTGGTGAGGGCATTGTAGAGCCTTTCCGCCCTTATCCGCGCGGGTGAGGGCAGCACTTCGCCCGCCTGCTTCTGCTGGTATTGGCAGGTCTTGGCAAACACTGTGTCGAGTGCGGCATAGTCTCCTCGGACTACCAGCTCCTGGCAATAGCCCAATTGTTTGCGGACAAAGATATAGACATCGTCGTCCACCTCGATAGGCAACGGGTCGTTCTGGGAATACCACCCGAGGGCACCCAGCGAGTCTGTCAAAGGATATATCTTCAGCAGTTTGCTGTTCGTCACCATCTGCACCAGGCTCTTCTTCTCGTTGACCGAGGCGAATTCCTTTGCAGAAGGATGACCGTCCAGCAAATCTTCATGTGCCAGCAGATTATTAAACGAAGTGTAGCGGCCTTCCATACCCAGTTGCTGGCGCAGCTCGGAACCTTTGATTTTTATCATAGGCTCGTCGCACCATTCGGTATAGTAGAACATCCACCCACTCAGCACCTGTTCTGGCGTGAGACCTTGATAGGTGGCGTTTCCGTAGAGCTTGGTTGTAAAGTCTTTCGCGAGGGTCTGCAGCGGACACACCCTCCCCTTATACAGCACCTGCACCCTGCCCAGCTGGTCGGCTGTGTGGCGTGGCAGCGTCATTGGTTTTGCCGACACCATATTACAGGACAAGAGCAACAGCACCACCGGCACTCCTTTAAGCAGCCTTCGGAAATGCGACTTAGGAGAGAGAAACATGGCAATCAGCCCCACCAGCAGCATCAGATAGCCCGCATAGGTGACAGCAATTCCTAGGGGGTCGTGAGCCACGCTCAACGTAGAGTTGCCCTCCGCGTCGTAGTCTTCCTGATAGAACCGATAGCCGCCATGCTTATAAATATGGTTCATTGAGATGACGGCCTTCTCACTGCCAGTGGTGATATGGCTCACGAAGTCCATCGGGGTATGCGACCCCGGGTAGGTCACCACCTCGAAGCGGTCTAGTGTGAGGGTGAAAGGCAGCGTCCACTCCTTGCCATCTTCATTGGCGAAAGTGTTGCACGGCACGCCGGGCTGCAAGGTCATGCTGCCATGGCTGCCCGTCCAGGTCGTGAGGCCTCCGCCCAACAGGATGAGCACTACCGAGCTGTACAACAGCAGCCGGTACGGCACCCGCCACATCTTTTCGCGGAATATGGCAACCACGGCCCCGACACCCACTAGCGCCATGAGCAGGACAAACCACCATGAACTGTATATGCCGGCGGAAGCCCCGTCGCCCCCGCCCATCTTATTAACAAAGGTGCTGGTGGCGAGCACTGTCACCACCAACACCATGAGCAAAACATTGATTCTCTTCATTTCTATTGGGACTAGTAATACTAGTACAAACTAGTACTACTAGCTGTTGTCAAATAGCATTAATAAACTTGACCACTGCATCGCGGTCTTCTTTAGAGAGCTGGCGGAATTTCTCCACCGTCCAGCGGGCATCGCTCTGAGGGCATCCGTGCCACATGATGGCTTCCATGACGTTGCGTGCGCGGCAGTCGTGCAGACGGTCGCTGTGGCCGCTGCAGATAGGCGACAAGCCTCTTCCCCACAGGGGTGTGGTGCGACACCAGCCGGTGCGGATGTCGTTGACCATGTGGAGCCGGTGCTGCACCATGTCGGTATAGGGCCATATCTTCTGATATGGGTAGCGTGGCAGACGGGCATCGCCGTCGCTGAAAAAGCCGTTGGGGTCGGTGTAAAGGTCGGGGCCGGTAGTCCAGCTGGGACGGTGGCAGGTGGCGCAACCCATCTCGCGGAACAGCTGGCGTCCGCGCTGCACGGCAGGGTCGCTCAGATTACGGGCCGCCGGCACTGCCAGGCCGCGATGCCACACCATGAAGTTGACATAGTCTTGGTCGCTCATTTCGATGGGCAGTGTGTCGCACATCAGGTAGTTATAGATGTCGGTCTCGGGGTCGCCGGTCTTGTTCCACTGGGGGAAGTAGTGGTAGAACTGAGTCTGCACCTCGGGGTCTTGCGAGGCAGTGGTGGCATAGATGCTCTTGTTCAGACTGAGGTAGTGGCTGCGGCGGTCGCTGCGGGTTACATTGGGGATATTCCAAATGGCATTGGCACCGGCGGCATCCTGTAGAGGCCCGCGGCTGAGGGCGTAGGTGAAGCGTTTGGGATGGGTGGTTTTGCCATAGAGCGAGGCCCAGTCGTGTCCGGTCCAGATGGCGGGGTTGAGGTCGGCACCTTCGTCATACTCTTTCTGATACTGCGCCTTGAGCGAGTCGTCGGGTATGGCGTCGAGCAGCCCGGTGCCGTAAATGCCGATGGTGCTCTCCAGGCGGAAGGCCATCTGGCTGTAGGGCGCTGAGAGTGGCGCATAGAAGGCATCCTCCGGGATGGTCACTTCGGGGTAGATGAGGCTGTAGGTCTCGCCATCGGGGAAGCGGTTGCCCCATTCGTCGGTGTATTCGAGCCATGCGATGTTAATCTTATCCTCGTCGATTGAGGGCTTGAAGGGCGGCACAGCCTTGGTCTGCGGCATGCCTGCCACCGAGGTCTCGTAGGCATCGGTTGTTTTGTTGTAGACCACCAGCAGGTAGCCGTTGGCCCAGTCATCGGCACGGTAACGTTCCATGCGGCGGCCGTGGCCATAGCCCGGATGGCATGCTTCGCAGGAAGAGCGCACATAGAGGGGCCCCAGTCCGTTGAAAGGCGGGTTGTTCTGTGTGATGGTGTGTTCGAAGAAGAACTCGCCATATTTGAAGGCATTCACCATGCCCGCATTTTCCACCGCCGGGGTGGGGTCTTCGAATGCCGAAGCCGACTGGTTGAACGTGGTACCCAGCCGGCCACCTGCATAGGTTTCTTCGGCCAGCTCGTCGGAGAGCGAGGGCGTCACATCGTCAGGTTGGCAGCCTGTGAGTGTGAGGGCAGCAGTGGCACAGACCATTGCCGCCAGTATGATATTATTCTTTTTCATGATGGTTGGTGTTAGTTCAATTCTCTTAACAAGTTGTTGATTTCGCCCAGGGCGTCGCTCAGTTCAGAGCAGGCCTCCACAGCAGCGCCGTTGGCAGCTTCGGAATAGTGCAGCACGAAGGGTGCGGGCATCGCATTGATTTTCTGCAACGCCGTCTCGATGGCGGTGGTCACATGGCCGTCGATGGAGGCATCGTGGCTCTTTACAAAGCTGTGGAGCGACTTTGCCTCGTCGCGCTGGCCTTCGATGCCACCCATATAGGCATTGCGGATGCTGAGGATGTTGTTGTAGAAGTCGATGATGGACTTCTGGCTGTAGGGCGATTCGATGTAGGTGATGTCCTCGCCATGCCAGGCGGCATAGATTTTAGAGCTGCCCACCTCGTCGGCGATGTCGGAGCAGCCCTGTACGATGGCCATCAGTGCAGCAATGCGGCTGGCATAGGTGCTGCCGGGGCGGCCGGCATTTTTCATGTTCTCGCCATAGCTGTAGTTGCCGCCAGCCACGGTGTAGGCCATCTCTAATTCGTCCAGTTTGTCCACATGGCTCTGCGGGGCCTTGTCGCCCAACCAGCCCACCTCCAACTGGTAGCAACGGTTGCGCAGGTCGCCCGCCACGGCGGCGGCATAAATCCATTCGTTCTCGGTGATGTCGGCTGCATGCTTGGCATGCCCGTCAACAAAAAGGATGTATTCCAAGCCATGGAAGCCCAGCAGGGCATTGCCCAGACGCTCGCCAGCCACGACGTCGCCATCTTCACCATCGAGGGCGGCAATCATGGCAGGGCTTTCGTACATCAGTGTGCGGAAAGCGTCCTCGTCCAGAGGCCACGAGTCGATATGGGGGTCGATGCCGAAGTCGCCAGCGGCACCAAACAGGAAGGCTTCGCTCTTCTCCCATTGCTCGCGGGCATCGAGGAAGGTCTGACAGGCAGCCTCGACACCGGCATCGGTGGCGTTAAGACGTAACGCGGCCAGCTGGTCGGCCAGTTGCTCGGCCTTGCTGGCCAAAGCGGTGTAGGTAGGAGCCACGGTGTGGTCTACGAATTGTTCTGCAACCTGGGCGGCTTTCTCGTCGTCCACGGTTTCATTGTTATCATCTCGGCAGGAGATGAAAGAGGCTGATGCCAGCAAGGCGGCTGACAACAGCAGTGTCTTGATACATGTGTTTTTCATTACTAGAGTATTTTTATTGTTAGTATCTATTTATCTCATGTTGAAGTTCACCCATGTGATGCCCACAGCCACAAAGGGCTCATCGTTGTAGTTGCCATTAAACTTGCGCACTCCGGCCTCCGCCTTCACGGCTATATGCTTCAAGGGATAGTAGTTGATGCCCGCTGACAGCACCTGCCGTTCGGTCCAACCGATGTTGTCGAAGCCCGACGCGGGAATATAGCTGTCGTAGCAGTCGTAGCGGCCAAAAAGGTACAAATGTCTTCCCCCGATGCGGTAATTTACAAACGACAGCAGGTCCACTCCGGCCTCAATGGAGCCATCGTAAGCCCCCTTGCCCACAGCGGTATGGGGATAGGGGTTGCCGGTCATGGTAGTCTGGTTCTTGTTGCGGGTTGAAATCAAGCCTGCGTCGCCCAGATAGCCGTAGTCCACATTGCCGCGCACCAGCAGCCAATGGTTGCGATAGCCGAAGTCGAAAGCGCCTATCAGCACTGTTCCCAATGCATCATAGTAGCGTGACGACTCGCTGTAGACCGTCGTGGTGATGTCATTATTGAACGTATTACCCACATAACCGCTCACGCTAAGGCGTAAACCGGGCACCCCCATATAGTCAAGCCGGGCAGCTCCCGCCAGACTATTGGCCGGGCGGAACTCGTAGGGCGAAGCCGAACCGTTATGCACCCAGCCTGCCTCGTTGAAAAGGTTGCTGTTCAGTGCCGGAAGCAGCTGCACCTCATAACGCCATGCCCCTGCCCTGCCCCACAGGCTCACACCTGTCTCATGCCACGTGCAGGGCATAATGGTGTTCTCGCCCTCGGGACGGTACACCGAAAAAAAGTGGTCGGGAGTATGGTTATTGTTGGTCATGCCTACCGGCACCACGATATGACCCATTCGTAGATTCAGATGGCGGTTGAAACTCTTCTGCACCCAAAACTGTTCGAGTGCCACCTCACCGCCGCGTTCCACCTCCTGTTCAAACTCACCCGTCTCCTCCGTCTCCTTCTCCACAGCCACTTCGGCACCGCCATGCTCAAACTCCACTTCGGTGCCTATGCTCCAGCCTCGGCCCATGTCGTAGCCAAGCATGATGACGGCATGAGGAATGTCCACCCGCCCATGTCCCTTACTTTCGGTATATCGGTCGGCATGAGAATAGCGAAAAACGTTATCGCTATAGAAATTGTAGTTATATACGGCCTCGCCGTACCCACCTATAGTGAGCCGAGAATTCTTAGAAACCGTGTCTTCTTGCGCCTGTGCAAAAGTTGCGGCAGAGGATGATAAAAGAACAAAGATGAATACTTTAAAGAGTTTTCTAGTCATATTGACGAATGTTTTATAACGGATGCAAAGATAAGGTATCGCTCTCATTCGTCAAATACCTATTAATAGTGATTTTTCTCGTCTGGGAAACCACTAGACGGCAAAAAGGCGGGCGGCCCAAGGGCCCCCCGCCTGACTAATTAATCCTAAGAA
>JAFRXG010000075.1:0-3987 GCA_017441565.1 Bacteroidales bacterium
GGCATTTTTGGTGCCTTTATATATAGGAGGGCCACTCTATGAAACCTATGAAACTGACAAAAAAAGAAAGCCCCGCACGAGCAAGTGTGTGCCGTCGTGACGGGGCGGAAAAGTGAGGGCACCACGGCAGGAAGGAAGCCTGTTTCAATTATCATCAGCCGAAACACTTCCCCCCGCCCACAAAGCCCGAGGCATAGAGGTCTGATGCCGCCACTATAAACGCAGCAAGGCCGATTCTATTGTGTGGAAAAGGGTAAAAAGTCTGCACCGCTCCCACAGCACATATCAGCAGATACAAATATTTAGTAATAACAACAAAGAAATACACTTATGGAAACAAGATTCAATAAGATACTCCTTACTGCTGCGATATGCGCCATGGTGTGTGTGACAGCAGCCGCCCAAGCGCAGAGCGACAGTTTGGACAGGGATTTTCGCTCGTCGTGCCAAAGCACGTGGACCAGGTACAACTCCCTCAAAGAGTCGTCCAGCATCGTGCGGAGCAATGACAGGAACCATGTGGTTCACACCCAGTACAAGGATGCGCAGACTGGGATGATGTCCCATACCTTTATCATCAAAAGGGTCGGTTCGAGTACAGAGATGGCATTCACGACCTATTTCAACGCGGAAGACAGCACAGGCTTTCATGTTGATGTAACGGACATGCGGATTTTTGAGGACACCTGCTATTTTTGTGGCACGAAGGTTTATACGTACGTGGATTGGACGGGAGAATATGTGAGGCACGGCATCGTAGGCCGTTTCGTACCACAGCAAATACTGAACGGCACAGGTTCGTTGCAGTATTTTGAAGTGGAGAAAACGAAGCATCTGACACGTCTTGCAATCAGTAAGGCTCCTGGTTCGAAAGTGTTGATCAGTGCCATTGGAGATTATTTCAGGAATGGCACGGCCTGCATTGTGGAGATGACTCCGTCAAGTGGGGCGTCATGGGAACTATGGCTGGATACTTTAGATACGCCCGAAGGCGTTGTCTTCACGGACATAGTGACGATTCGCGACAGCGTCAGGCTGCTGATGCAGTATGAATGTGCCAACAACTACCCGTATGGCTACAGCAGTTACGACAACAGGCATCAGCTGTTCATGCTGGACAGGTTCAACTTGAAAGGTTGCAAAGACAATTGGAATTCGCATTTGGGGATATACTATATGGCGCACTATGATATGATGATGGACGGGGACTATTTCTTCCATTACAACAAGGCCCCGGTGCGGTTCACCCACCTCAATGACGCGGACAAGCAGTTTGGAGTGGCCTTTGGGGTGGAGGAGGCCGATTGGAAGCACGGAGGGATGCGGTTCTTTCCTTTCCGGCACCAATGGAAGTATGACAGCTGCATATACTATCGTATGGGCAAACGGACAGAGATTAAGGAAGTGGGGAATCTGTATAAGACCGCCACGGTGGCCCTGCTGTCAAAAGACAACATTCATACCAATGGCATTATCACCTTGCCCAAACTGGGTACTGCAACCCATGATGTCACACGGCTGTACACCATCTACTACACTATGAACTCCTTTACGCAGAAGTTCGTCGGCCAGCATATCGACATATCGGGCCACAGCAGCTCTTTTGGCCTTCACCTTTTAGACCAAGACATAACGAACCTTTCGTTGCCCTCCTGTTTCGACAAGACCACGCAGCAATACACGGTTCTACCAAGCCGACAGGCGGCCCTCATCTATGCTGTGTGGAGAGTGGGTAACGATAATGGAACATTTGACTGGGTGGATTTGGATGTGTTCGAACCCGAAATAGTAAAAACCACCATTTGTGAAAACTGTAATAAATAATATGTCATGAAAAAGATAGTATTCTTAATTGTCATATCGGCAGTGTTCTGCACCGCCCTGCGAGCACAGAACACACGAGTCTCTACCGACACGATGCCTTGTGTTACGAGAATGTCAAACTATTGGTACAGCTCTTGGTACGACACCCTTGATTGGTATCTCTACGGGTCGGCACTGGACTCCATCCATGTGTACAACGATGGACGTGACACCTACTACTTCCATTGGACCCCATATCAGGTTGGATTTGATGGAATCACTACGGCTGAAGAATCTGGAAGAAATTTTGTAAATGTGTTCAGACACTGCGCCCCGCATCCGATAAGGATTAGGGGGCTTTGGGCGATGGTTTCGCAGTATGCGGGGGATATGATGGATATTCCCTTCGGTGGTGATTGTTGGCCGATATTAGACAGTACGCGGCTGGCGGAGTACTTTTATCTGTATGTGCCAAAATCTGGGGCAGACAGCACGTCGAAACCCGGCTTCGACCTGAACCGTATTGCCACCTTGCGCTGGGACACGGCACAGCCCAAGATGATGTGCCTGCCGATTACCCTCGACCCCGTATTTGCCGGACAAAACCTCTACTGCCATGTCTATGAAGCACTGTTCGACACGGTGTACACCCTTGAAGGGGAGTTCTGGATTGGTGGGTCGCAACTCAGCAACTCGTTAAGAACCACAGGACCTCCCCCCTATGGACATCAGCATTTCCCAACCAGGTATATCACTTTTGGTTCACAAGATATGAGAGATCCATGCTCTGCGCCGCGGATTTATGGGTCTGATCCTGACGGGCCGTTCCACGAAATGTCTTGTTCAGTCAGAAATGTCGGTCCTTTCGGAGTGATCACCGATGGGCAGCGATATGTGGAGGTGTCGGTCAACGACTCAGTCCAAGGGCTGGGTCTCTACACAGCCTTCTATCCCGACTCGACCTACCAGACCATATCCGCCGTACCCAACCATGGCTATCGCTTCAGCCACTGGAACGACAGCGTGACGAACAATCCGCGCACCATCTTTGTGACATGCGACACGGCGTTTACCGCTTATTTTGACTCTTTACCGGAATACCATATGAGTGCGGAGAGCGGCGACGAGGATTTGGGTTCGGTGTCTGGGAGCGGCACGTACTACGAAGGGGAGACGGTGAGTATATGGGCTCGGGCGAACCGAGGAGCCCGATTTGTGTGTTGGAACGACAGTGTGACGGCCAATCCGCGTTCGATCCTGATGACAAGCGACACGGCGTTCACTGCTTATTTTGAAGACCTGCCACTATACCATCTAGACGTGTACAGCAACAATGAGACATACGGACATGTGGAGGGAAGCGGAATGTTCTATGAGGATGAGTCGGTAAATATCCGTGCCCTACCTCATCCGGGATACTACTTTTGGAAATGGCACGATGGCAATACCTTTACTATTCGTGACGTTACAGTGACGCAGGACACTTCTTTTACAGCCTTATTCAAGAGCAAGTACGATACCGAGGGTCTGCAGGAGGTTGTGGCGGAGGGAGCCCGTTTCAGTCTGCTGCCTAATCCGGCATCGGGCAGTGTGCTTTGTGTTGTGGACGGAGAGTCATTTGAGGGCGGAGTACTTACGGTGACCGATGCCGCAGGGCGCGAGCTGATGCGCCACGAGCTGGCGCCCCTCACCGCCAGCCTCCGCCTCGACCTCTCCGCCCTGCCCTCTGGATCCTACTTCGTCACCCTTGCCACCCCGCAGGGCACCACCACCCAGAAGCTGATTCTGAAATAGTGAACAATCTGATGAATAAAAGATGCACACCACGACTATAGGTTATGAAAAACCTGCCACCCATGCCCCGCACACTCCAGTATGGGTGTGCGGGGCGGAAGGAGGCAAAGCTGACCCCAGAAAGAGGATGGCAGAAAAGAGTCCTTTCCTGTTAAGGGGATTTCTAGAAATCACCTCGGAGAGGTGTGGCCATTAATAACGTTGCAGAAGTCGAGAGCAGAGCAAGCTTGCTTGCCTTGCCGAGATGCAGCAACGTCTCAGAGAAACACCGTACATGGCGCAGTGCGGTGATAGTCAAAACCTAACAAAACTGCGTCTCGTAGTGAAGCAAATCCGGTGGATTTGCGATAGTGGTGCAAAGCGAAACGGAGAAACACAATGACAATGAAA
>JAFRXG010000076.1:0-10719 GCA_017441565.1 Bacteroidales bacterium
ACTGGTTGATGATGGCGAACGTGGGGCTGCACACATTGTCGGTCACTCCCAGCCGGGTGCAGATGGCTTTGATGAGCGTGGTCTTTCCCACACCCATCTTGCCGAAGAAGGCGAAGAAGCGTTCCTCAGCAAAGGTGTCCAGCAGCTTGTCGGCCACGTCGGGCAGCTGGCGGGTGTTGTCGAACGAGACGGTCAAGTGTTCAATAATATTATATGGTTAGACATTGTTGCATGCGCACTTTTATCGCAGACGGTCGGCTGCGCGCACCTTCTCTTCATCCTTTTTGATGGCCCGTTGGGCTAGGAACATCAGCACCACGGCGACAATGAGGCTCCAGGTCCCGATGCCGTAGCTGAGGTCTATCTCCTCACATGCCATGGGTGCTGTCACTTTGTCCACATACGAATCCACGGCCCAGAAGAAGATGAGGAAGATTTCCACCACTCCCAAGAGGAAGCCGACGGCGAGCACCCGCATTTGGAGCACCCTGTTCTTATACAGGAAAATGGTCACCAGGGTGATGGCGACGGTCAGGATGGAGAGCACCGTCAGCGGCCACACTTTGATGAAGCCTTTCTGGCTCATGGTGACGGGCTGCCCTTCCAGTATCTCGTTCATCAGGTTGGGGTTGTCCGTAGCAATCAGGTTGAGTTCGCCGCTAACAGGCACTCCCAGCGGGGCTTTGCCCGTGAACGAAGCAATAGGGAACATGAGGGTCATGGCCATAGCGCATGCGGCCACAAGTAGGAATAGGGTTTGTTTGCGTTGTATCATCTTTTATTATTAAGGTTTTGAGGTCGAAAGTATTCAGTATCAAGGCCGGTGTTTTCCGCTCCAATTCTCAATCGGCATAGTCATATTCTGTCACGCCGCGGTAGTGACGTTGATGCCATTTGCCCAGTACTTTGCCGTCTTTCAGGAGGATGAACCCGGGGTTGGAGCGCAGCATGGTCTCAATGGCCGTTGCATCGGCGAAGTAGAATTCCATGTCGTCCAGGTGGTTGTTATAGAGGAAGCTTTCTGCATCTTCGGGCAATGCCGAAGTGAGGAGTACCATCTGAAGGTTCGATTCTTGTGCAAATGCCAGTGTGCGGCGCAGGGCGGTGATGCCTTGTTCGCTCACTTGTTCCAGGTGGTGGATGGTGGCGATGATGAGGTAGTCGGTCGAGCCGATAAATTCTTGTGCGTGGTCGTTCATGTCCAGGTCGAGCATCGAAAAGCCGGCAGCCTTGATTTCGTGTGGGTCTTCCACACGGCTGCTCTCCCATTCCCATTGTTCTTCCCACGTGGGGTCTTCCATCTTCTTCACCAGTTCTTCCGACAAGAACTCGTCGGTCTCGCCCGTTTCCTTGTTGCGGTAGGTGACGTAGCTCTTCACCTGGAGAGTGTCGTCCATCTCCACCATCTGGTTGCCCACTTTCCAGGCACGGAAGTCGATGCAGGGTTCGTTGTTGATGTTGTAGAGGCCGAAGATGACCATGAGTATGATGGCGAAGGCGGTGACCAGCACGTCGCGTTCAAACCGTTTCCTGCGGCGTAGGTTCATCGTGAGGAAAATCCACACTGTGGGTACGTCCAGCACCACGTTCTTCCAGAATGTCTGCCAGTTGGTCAGTTTCACCGCGTCGCCGAAGCATCCGCAGTCCGTCACCTCGTTGGTGATGGCATCGAACAGGGTGGTGAAGGTGAAGAAGAGCATCATCAGGGCCAGCAGCCATGCGCTCAGTCTGCGGAACGAGCCGAAGATGAGCATTATGCCTACGGTGAACTCCGCCACTATCAAGCACATGGACAGCACGGTGGCTGCGGGTACCAGCCATTCGAAGGTGATGCTGCCGAACTGCCAGGTGGTGAGGTATTCGGTTATCTTGTACGAGGTGCCCAGCGGGTCCACCCCTTTGACGAAGCTTGAAAACAGAAACACTGCCCCGACAAAGAGGCGTGCTATTACGTTTAAAGTCCAGTTTCGGTTGGTGTCTTTTATTGCCATAATTGCTATTTTGTAAATGTGTTAAAGTCTATTGTTTGAAGTGCGGCGGTTATTTGTCGGATGTTTGCTCTTCGGTTTCAGCCAGTCTTATCAGGCAGAAAAGCGAGTAGTTGATGATGTCCATGTAGTTGCCTTCCACCCCTTCGGAGACGAGGGTGTGGCCGTGGTTGTCTTCGATTTGTTTGATGCGGCGGAGCTTCATGAGGATGAGGTCTACCATGGAGCCGATGCGCATCTGCCGCCAGGCCTCGCCGTAGTCGTGGTTCTTGTTCAGCATGAGTGTTGTGGCGCGTCCGATATGGCGGTTGTAGAGTTCCATGGCTTGGTCGAGGGGCAGCTCCTGCTCCCCGTCGGGTCCCAGCTCCAGCTGCATCAGGGCCATGACGGCATAGTTGGTCATCGCCATCAGCTCCGATGCTATGTCGTCGCCCACCCGGTTTTCGCCGCTTTCCTCGATGCTGCGGATGCGGTTGGCCTTGATGAAAATCTGGTCGGTCAGGGAGGGTAGGCGCAGCACGCGCCACGATGTGCCGTAGTCGCGTGTCTTTTTCTCGAATATTTCCCTGCACCGGGATGTTACTGCTTCAAATTCAGCTTTCGTATTTGGCATTTTCTCTTCGATAAGTTGAGAGGGTCGCTTTTTCTTGAAAGCTTGGGAGGTAATAAGGCAGACTCTCTGTTGAAACGTTTACACTCTTAAGACCTTCAGTACCCTCTTTTGTTCTTTATTACTTTTCAATAAAACGCCCTTTTTATTTTTTTATTGCTGTCACACAATTAAAAAAACAAAAAAGCGTTCTTCTATTAAAACGACAAAGATACTACTTTTTTTTGATATATGGAAAGTCCGCATCATTTTTCACCTTTTGAGCTCACCTGCAGAGGTGCAAGAGTGCGCTTTCGCCGTCCCGCTGTCATGGGTATTCTCAACGTCACCCCTGACTCGTTCTACGACGGCGGCCGTTACCTCACCCCCTCGGCCATTGAGACCCATGCCCGTGAACTGTTGGACGCGGGTGCTGACATCATCGACATTGGTGCGGTCTCTTCCCGTCCGGGTGCGCAGCTCCTCCCTCCCGCTGTCGAGGCTGAGCACCTGGTGCCTGTCGTGAAAATGCTGCGGCAGGCTCTGCCACCCCAGACGCTTCTTTCGGTCGACACATGCTACAGCCTCCCCGCAGCCAAGGCTGTTGAGGCGGGTGCCGACATCATCAATGACATCTCTGGCGGCCAGTTCGACCCCCAGATGTTTCCCACCGTGGCTTCGCTCAACGTCCCATACATCCTCATGCACACACGGGGCACCCCCGACACTATGCAGCTCCCTTCCAATACTCAGTATGACGACATCATCACCGACCTCACCCGCTATTTTGCCGACCGTCTTGACCAGCTGGCGCGGCTGGGGGTGGGAGAGGTGTGTATCGACCCCGGTTTCGGCTTTGCTAAGACCCTCCAACAGAATTACCAGCTTCTGTACCGGCTGCCTGAATTGATGGCCCAGTTTCCAGGCTATCCTTTCCTTATTGCACTCTCTAACAAGTCAATGATTACCAAAGTGCTCGATACCTCCGATGCCCCTGCTTCCGCTCTGTCTGATTCCGAGCTGGGAACGCTGGTGCTCAACACTGTCGCGCTACGGGCCGGAGCCAGCATCCTCCGCGTTCACTCCCCCCATCCCGCTCGCGTAGCCATCCGATTGTTGTCAGATAATGAATAACACATTAACACGTTCACATATCAACACATTTACGCATGTTCCCCTTTCCTGAAATCCGATTTGTAGACTTTCTAGATGTTTTGTTGGTGGCCATCCTGGTGTTCGAACTCTACAGGCTGGTTCGTGGCACCAACGTCATACGCATCTTCTGGGCCGTCGTGGTCATCTATATTGCGTGGAAGCTCTCCGACCTCTTCCACATGCGTTTCTGCACACAAATATTCGGCGGCATCATCAGCATCGGCATCATTGCACTGGTTATTGTCTTCCAGCCCGAGGTGCGCAAATTCCTCCTCCTCATAGGCACGAAGACTCAGCTCACCGGCGACACGGTGGCCAAGCGGCTGCAGTTCTGGCGTCGTGATGTGGGCAAGCGTTCCGGAGTCAACCTGGAACCATACATCCAGGCCTGCATGCACATGTCGGCCAGCAAGACCGGAGCCCTCATCATCTTCCAGCGGTCCAACTCGGTGGAAGAACTGGTCCGCACCGGCGAAGTAATCAATGCCCAAGTTTCCTCGGCCCTGCTGGAGACCCTTTTCTTCAAAAATTCACCTCTCCACGACGGTGCCGTCATCGTGAGAGGCAACACCGTGTTGGCGGCGCGCTGCATACTCCCCGTCACCTCGCGCATCGACATCGACCCCAACCTCGGGCTGCGCCATCGTAGTGCCATAGGCGTAACCGAGCAGCTCGATGTGCTCAGCGTCATCGTCTCCGAAGAAACAGGGGCCATCTCCTATGCTCTCGAAGGGCGCATCCATCACGACATCACCCCTGTCCAGCTGCGCCAAGTTCTCGAACAGCTTTTGACGGTAGCGGATTGATGTCTTTTTATCGAAAAACGATAATTATTGTTTTTTATTCAAAAAATAGTTGTATCTTTGCAGCGTGAAAAAAAAGATGGCGGCAGGTGGCAAATGCCGCAGATTGATATGAAATACAGTAACATATTACACATACGAATTCTGTATGGCCTGATGGGGGGCATATTACTAGTGTGCCTGGGGCTCTTTGTGAGCGATATTTTCAGCTCGGAGGAGGAGCCGGCAGTGGGCAGGCTCGCAGCTTTGAACAGCGACTATGCCTTCACCATTACCGACCTGCGCCCGTCGTCCTCGTTATACGATGTGGAACATCCTATTGAGGGGCTGCCCGAAGGGGTCTCGGCCCATGCCCATGTGGGGCGCTACGACGTGGATGTCTACACCAACAGCCCTGAAACCGCTAAGGACCGGCGGCTGAGGTGGGTGCTGGTGCTACAGATATTCAATGTGGCAGCCGTCGCTGCCATAGTGGTGCTGGTGGTGGTGGCGCTCGTTTCGTTCTATCGCAGCACCAAGCGGGGGCAGGTGTTCCCTACCAAGAATGTGGCGCTGCTTTTTGTGATAGGGCTGCTGCTGGTGGCGCTGTCGCTGAGCATCGACACTGGCACTTTCCTCGAGCGTCGGCTGGCGGCAGACCTTTTGAGTGGCACCCGTTGGGTGCCGCAGGTGCGCTACACTGTACACTTCATGCGCATCTTCTTCGGCCTCACTCTCATTTTCCTTTCACAAATAATCCGCATAGGCCGCGAGCTACAGGAAGAACAGGAGCTGACGATATGATAGTGGTGAATCTGGATGTGATGATGGCAAAGCGCAAGATTTCGTTGACCGAGCTGGCCGAAAGGGTGGGACTGACAGCCGCCAACCTCTCTATTTTTAAGACGGGGAAGGCACGCGCGGTGCGTTTCAGCACCCTTGACCGTATCTGCCGCGAGCTGGACTGCCAGCCCGCCGACCTGCTGGAATATAGGGTGGACGAAGTTGAAGAAAAAGAAACTTTATAAATAGTCAATTAATAAAAATAACAATCCAATCATGAAAAAACTTTTCACAATCATCATCCTGCTCATCATGGTGAGCGGTATGTCATTCGCCCAAACCAAACCGGCGAAAGAGAAGAAGAGCGACCTCACCGAGAAGGTGCCGGTCGACAAAAAGGTCCGCATTGGCAAGCTGGCCAACGGCATGACCTATTACATCCGTGCCAACAAGAAGCCGGAGAACCGCGTGCAGTTCCGTCTGGTGACCAACGCGGGCTCGGTGCTCGAGGACGACGACCAGCAGGGACTGGCCCACTTCTGTGAGCACATGGCTTTCAACGGCACCCAGTACTACAAGGGTAACGAAATGATCAGCACCCTGCAGAAGAATGGTATCGAATTCGGCCGTGGCATCAACGCCTGGACCTCGTTCGACGAGACGGTCTACTATGTCGAGCTGCCTGCCGACAATGCCGACCTCGTGGAGATGGGTTTCAAGATTCTCGACGGCTGGGCCAGCAAGCTGCTCTTCGACCAAGACGAGATAGAGCACGAACGCGGCGTCATCCTTGAGGAGTGGCGCGGCGGCCTCGGTGCCCAAGAGCGTCTGCGCAAGGCCACTTGGCCCATCATGCTGAAAGGCTCGAAGTATGCCGAGCGTCTGCCTATCGGACTGGAGGATGTTATCCGCAATTTCAAGCGCCCCGTCATCACCCGCTTCTACAACGACTGGTATCGCCCCGACCTGCAGGCCGTGGTTATCGTGGGTGATGTGGATGTGAACGCCATGGAAGCCAAGGTACACGAGTATTTCGATGGTCGCAAAGCCGTTGCCAACCCCCGTCCCCGTCCTGAGTTCGACATCCCTGGCAACAAGGAGCCCCTCGTGGCCATTGCTACCGACAAGGAGGCCACCGGCGCCAGCATGATGATGCTTTGGAAACATAAGAAGGCCCCGCAGGGCACCGTGGGCGACTATCGTGCCAGCATGATCCGCAACCTGGTGAGCAACATGCTCGACGAGCGTTACAACGAGCTCGCCGAGAAAGCCACCGCCCCCTTCCTCTACGCCGGTGGCGGCTATGGCTCCTTCCTCGGCCGCAGCTGCGACGCCTTCATGGGCAACTGCGCACCTAAGGAGAACCGCATCGAAGAGGCCACCGAGGCTGTCCTCGTCGAAATCTTCCGTGCCGAGCAGCACGGCTTCACCAAGGGCGAGTTTGAGCGCGCCAAAGAGTCCATGCTCGAAGGCTACCGCAAGAGCGCCAAAGAGGCCAACAAGACCAACAGCAACAACTTCGCTCAGGAATACACCAACAACTACCTCGAGGGCGAAGTCATCCCCGGCATCATGAAAGAGTATGCCTACGCCAAGGAGTTCTTGGCCGAGGATGGCGCCAACGCCATCACCCTCGACGAGTGCAACAAGCTCATCGACACCTGGGTCACCGACGAGAACTTCGTCTACTACCTCACCGCCCCCAAGCAGGACGGCTACAAAGTGCCTACCGAGAGCGAAATCCTGGCCATCTACAACCGCGTTCGCAAAGGCAGCTACGAGCCCTGGGTCGACAACTACAAGGACGAACCCCTCTACAGCAAGCAGCTCCCCGCCGTCACCCCCAAGGTCACCAAGACCAACACCGTGCTCGACTATAAGGAATACACCTGCCCCAACGGCGTTAAGTTCATCGTCAAGAAGACCGACCTCAAAGACGACGAAATCCGCATGAGCTCCTACGCATGGGGCGGCACCTCGCTCTACAGCGATGCCGATTTCTTCACCGCCTCCACCGCCGCCAGCTTCATCGACGATGCCGGTATTGCCCAGTTCAGCAGCACCCAGCTCACCAAAAAGCTCAAAGGCAAGAACGTCTCCATCAGCCCCAATATTGGCGGCCAGACCCAGGGCTTCAGCGGCTACTGCGTGCCTAAGGACCTAGAGACCATGCTTCAGCTCCTCGCCCTCTACTATGAGGCACCCCGTAAGGACAAAGAGTCGTTCGACAAAAACATCGACCAGATGCGCAACCAGTACAAGTTCATCGGCGAAAACCCACAGTATGTCTTCATCAAGAAGTACATCGAAACAGCCCGTCCCGGCGACCCCCGTGCCATCGTCATCCCCTCTGAGGAACAGCTCAACAGCCTCAACCTCGACCGCATGTACGACATCTTCCGCGAGCGTTTCAGCAATGCCGCCCATCAGACCTTCTTCTTCGTGGGTAACATCGAGGATGCCGACATCGACCTCATCGCCAAGTACCTCGGCAACCTGCCCACCACCAAGGCCAAACCCGAGAGCTGGAAGAAACTCAAGGACTACACCTTCAAAGGCACCCCCCGCGCCACTGCCTACAAAGGTACCGACAACCAGGGCATCATGCTCATGACCGGCTCCACCAAGGGCTACAAGCACAGCGTCAAGAATGCCGAAATCATCGACCAGCTCAGCGCCTGCATGCAGATTACTGCCCTCGAGCTCATCCGCGAGAAGATGGGCGGCACCTACAGCCCCAGCGTCAGCGCCGACTACAGCCGTCTGCCTGAACAGGAAGTGGAATGGACCTTCTACATCAACTGCAACCCCGACAGCACCCAGCTTATCGAGAATGCCGCCATGGAAATCCTCAACAAGTACATCAAGGAAGGCCCCGATGCCGAGACCCTCGCCAAGGTGCAGGAACAGCAGATTATCAACCGCCAGAACGCCAAGCAGAACAACAGCTTCTGGATGAACCAGATTATGGGCAGCTACCGCTTCAACGAGAGCCGCGACTATGTGGTCGACGGCTACGAAGCTATCGTCAAGTCGGTCACCGCCAAAGACATCCAGGCTGCTGCCAAGAAGTACATCGACCTCAAGCACTACCTCGTTGTCTTCCTCAAACCCGAAGCAGGCGAATAATATCCGCTGCATCCCCTAATAAAACTGAAAGCGGGTCAACACAGTTGGCCCGCTTTTCTATTCAGGAAGAGTAGAATTAACAAATTAGTGCGTGCTGTTTCGTGAAAAATGTGTATATTTGCAGTCTCTTGCAGTATGCAGTCATGTGGAATCGTAAGTTTGTGGATGGTTGTTAGTGACGACGTTACGATGCAATACGAGTCCGAGTTGCAGTTTGGAATTAATAATTAAATACTATAAATAATGAAAAGAATCGTATTAATTGTCTTAATGGTTGCCATGGGAATGGCCGCGGCAAACGCCAGCCCCATCGACGTGCAAAAAGCCCGCCGGATTGCAGCCAACTGCTTAAAAATGAATGGAGTCTCCCAAGTGGAGCTCACCGACATCACCTCCAGTATGCCCTATAGCGAGTTCTACACTTTTGTCGGCTCCAACGGAAAGGGCTTTGTGCTGGTGTCGGGCGACGACTGCGTGGTGCCCATCTTGGGGTACTCCGCTACCGAAACCTTCTCCGTCAAAGGGATGCCCTCCAACATTCGTGGCTGGCTCGAAGACTGCGAAGCCCAGATTCGCTTCTACAAGAACCTGCCGGCCAACCGCATCACCACCGACCACTCAGCCGAAGAGGCTGCGTTGAGGAACCAATGGGAGAGGCTTGACCGCGGCATGCGTGCCGAGCAGCCGCTCCTCACGGCGGTGGCCCCGCTCCTCTCCACCCGTTGGAATCAGAGCCCTTATTACAACAACCTCTGCCCTTACGACAGTTACTACGCCGAACGCACCGTGACCGGCTGCGTGGCCACGGCAACAGCCCAGATAATGAAGTATTGGAACCATCCCACCACCGGCTATGGCTCCCACTCCTACACCCACAGCACCTACGGCACCCAGAGTGCCAATTTCGGCACCACCACCTACGCTTGGGCCAGCATGCCCGACAGCCTTATCTCGTCAACCCCCTCGGCTCAGAAAACAGCAGTGGCCACCTTGATGTACCATGTGGGCGTGGCTGTCGAGATGAACTATAATGTCTCGTCCGAAGGCGGCAGCGGCGCCAACAACAATAATGAGACCTCCGGCAGCATCGCCTATTTTGGCTCGGCCACTGTCAGCTGTGCCGAGAATGCGCTGCGCTACTACTTCAAATACAGAAGCGACATGCACCATGTGAACTATGAGGATTTCACCCAAGCCCAGTGGCTGACCATGCTGCGTAACGAGCTCGACAACAACCGCCCCGTACTCTACTCTGGCCACGACAACTCGGGCGGTCACAGCTTTGTCTGCGATGGTTATAACAACAGCGGCCTCTTCCACTTCAACTGGGGCTGGGGTGGCTATTGCGACGGCTACTATGCCATTGGAAGCCTCAATCCCTCCTCTGGCGGAACAGGAGGCAACACCACCTCCACCTTCAACCTCGAAAATGCCATGGTCATCGGCATCCAGCCCAACAGCAGTTTCGGTGGCAGCACCTCAGTCACCGCAACAACGGCGTCAGGCGGCACCGGCACTGGCACCGTGACGGGCGGCGGCAGCTATACAGGCACCAACACCAACCTTGTCACCCTCTCCGCCAATGCCGCTCCCGGCTCTGCCTTCACTGGCTGGGCCGACGGCTTCAAGTACAACCCCCGCACCCTTTACGCCAATGGCGGCTCCTACTCCTTCCAGGCCAATTTCAAAGCCTTGGGCGGCGACACCTTGGGCTACTGTGCCGATCGCAACTTAGGTGCTTATCAGGGTTATAGCAGCCCCACTGTATGGGGTATCCGTATTCCCGCCTCCTGTCTCACCGCAGGCCACGACCTGACCAAAGTGATGATGTATATCAACACCGCCGGTAGCTACACCCTCAACGTCTACACCGGCACCACCTCGGCTTCGACATTGGCACTCACCCAAAACTTCACTGCCCCCTCATCGCTCGAAGGCCATTGGGCCATACTTACGCTTTCCTCCCCTGTGGCAGTCAGTGGCTCACAGTCGTTGTGGATTATGCTGCAAAGCAGCGCCGACTATCCGGCGGCGGTGACCTACTATGCAGGCAATGACGACAGCCGCATCTGGGGCAGCACCTCCGGCACTTTTACCAACGCTTTCAGCTTCATGGTGAAGGGCGTGTTCGCGGCATCCAGCACCCCCGTCACCTATGGCGACACCGTCTCCTACTGCGACACCTCCTCCTACGTGACCTCCGTCGGAGCGGGCGGCAACCTCGACTGGGGCATCAAGATGCCTCCCTCGATGGTGAGCCACCGCAGCTACGTGACCGACGTGATGCTGTATG
>JAFRXG010000077.1:0-3283 GCA_017441565.1 Bacteroidales bacterium
ATCCGTACCCCCAACCCCCTGAACGACGACACCAAGAACGAGCAGAACAAGCACATGCACTCCATGCAGGAGCTGATGCCCGAGACCTATAAGGAGCTCTGTGAAATCCGCAACATCCTTGAGAAGAACTACCACGATATGCTCGACATCGAGTTCACTATCCAGGACGGCAAACTGTATATGCTGCAGTGCCGCGTGGGCAAGCGCACCGGTGTGGCTGCCCTCACCATGGCTATGGACATGCTGAAGGAAGGTCTGATTGACGAGAGCGAGGTGGTGATGCGCATATCCCCCGCACAGCTCGATGAGCTGTTGCACCCCATCCTTGATTCCGCCGACGAGAAGAAGCACGAGGTGCTGGCCAAGGGTCTGCCCGCAGGTCCTGGCGGCGCCGTGGGTGTGATAGCCCTCACCAGCGAGAAGGCTAAGGAGTACCAGGCTGCCGGTATTAAGAATATCCTCGTCCGCGAGGAGACCAACCCCGAGGATGTCGAAGGCATGCGTGCCGCCGACGGTATTCTCACCGCCCGTGGCGGTATGACCTCGCATGCGGCCCTCGTGGCCCGCGGTTGGGGTAAGTGCTGCATCGTGGGTTGCGACGCTCTGAAGATTGACATGGAGAAAGGCGTTGTCACGATTGACGGGAAGACCTACAAAGAAGGTGACCTGCTGAGCCTTAACGGTTCCAAGGGTTGGGTCTACGACGAAGAGGTGAAGATGATTAACGCCACTGAGAACCCATTGTTCCAGCAGTTTATGAAGATTGTGGACAAGTACCGCAAGATGGGTGTCCGCACCAATGCCGACAATCCTGTCGACGCTCAGAAAGCCATCGGCTTCGGTGCCGAAGGTATTGGTCTGTTCCGCATCGAGCACATGTTCTACGGCGAGAACAGCGAGGTGCCGTTGGAAAAATTGCGCAATATGATTTTGGCCGATACGCTGGAAGCCCGTGTTGCTGCATTGTCCGAGCTGGAACCTTATATCAAGGAGAGTGCCAAGGGTACACTCAAAGTGATGGACGGCAAGCCCCTTACCTTCCGCCTGATGGATCCCCCGCTGCACGAGTTTGTCCCCCAGACAGAGGAGAAACAACGCGAAGTGGCCAAGGCCCGCGGCATCGACTACGAGGTGCTGCACGCCCGCATCGAGGGTATGCACGAGGTGAACCCGATGATGGGTCTGCGTGGTGTTCGTCTGGGTATCATCTACCCCGAAATCACCGAGACCCAGTTCCGCGCCCTCTTCAGCGCCACTGTCGAACTGATGAAGGAAGGCTTTAACCCCATGCTTGAAATCATGGTGCCGCTGACCATCAATGCTGCTGAGCTGAAGCATCAGAAGGCTTTGGCCGACCGCGTTAAGAAGGAAGTGGAAGCCAAGTATGGCACCGAGTTCAACTACAAGTTCGGCACCATGATTGAGATTCCGCGTGCCGCATTGGTGGCCAACCAGATTGCCGAGGTCGCCGAATTTTTCAGCTTCGGCACCAACGACTTGACGCAGATGACCTTCGGTTTCAGTCGCGACGATGTCAATGCCATCGTGAAGACCTATGTCGACGAGAAGATTATCCCCGCCGACCCGTTCAACAACTTCGACCGCGAGTGTGTCGGCGAGCTGGTGAAAATAGGCATCGAGCGTGGCCGTGGCACCCGCGCCAACCTCAAGTGCGGAGTGTGCGGTGAACACGGTGGCGACCCGACGGCTGCCGAGTTCTTCTATAAGGCTGGTATGAACTATGTCAGTTGCAGCCCCTTCCGCGTGCCTGTGGCACGTCTGGCCGCTGCTCAGGCCGCCATCAAGGAAGCCAGAGAGAAATAAGACTTGGCCATGCTTTCCTCTCCGGTGAGAGAGGTGAAAGTATTATAATAACTTTGCCACCGAGTGTTTTATCGCTATGGTGGCAAAGTTTTTTTTTGTTGTGTGGGAAAAAGTTGCATTCTTTTTGAAGAAAAATGACTTGTCAAACTTTAGGTGGTGACAGATACATACACGGGCTGTCTGACATTTAACTTGAAATCATCGCTAACTGCGCACTCAAAAACAAATGGTCATGTAGTCTGCATGTCGGTGTAAATGATGTGTACTTATTGTTATATGGGGTTCCACCATTCATTATATGATGTTATTTGTCAAGAGAAAAGAGGACTATCATTAAGTTTCTGAGGGGGTGTTTGCTGGCAACTGTTGAACTGCGAGAATAGTTGGGATGCTTTTTTTTTGTAATATGTAAAAAATATTTCGTATCTTTGCAATCCCAATAGTTAGCTGTTAGTGTGTGGTTGACCTGTAAATAACTGTTCGGAGTAAAACAAGTCTGGCGGACTTGCGATAGTGGATTAAAGCGAAACGGAAAACACTAATGGCATTGGCAAACGTTGGCAAAAATCAGCCGTACTCTGTACTAGAGCGACTGTGTATAGGAATATCAAAAATTGAATATATTATGACCGACAAAATTATCAAAGACCTCGAGACCCTGGGTATCACAGGCGTGAAAACTATCCACCACAATCCCTCCTATGAAGAAATCTTCAAAATGGAAATGGATCCATCCCTGACTGGTTATGACAAGGGTCAGCTTACCGAACTTGATGCAATCAACGTGATGACCGGCATATACACCGGCCGTTCGCCCAAAGACAAATACATTGTCATGGACGCAAAATCGAAGGACACGGTGTGGTGGACAACCCCCGAGTACAAGAACGACAACCACCCGATGAGCGAACAGGTGTGGGCTCATGTGAAAGACCTCGCCTGCAAGGAACTCTGCAACAAGGAACTCTTTGTGGTCGATGCCTTCTGCGGTGCCAACAAGGACACCCGTATTGCCGTCCGCTTCATCATGGAGGTGGCGTGGCAGGCCCATTTCGTGACCAACATGTTTATCAAGCCCAGTGCCGATGAACTCAGGGACTTCAAGCCTAACTTCACGGTCTATGCCGCCAGCAAGGCAAAGGTGGATGACTATCAGGCTCTCGGCCTCAACAGCGACACCTGCGTGGCATTCAATGTCTCCAGCCGCGAACAGGTGATTCTCAACACCTGGTATGGTGGTGAGATGAAGAAGGGTATGTTCTCCATGATGAACTACTACCTGCCCCTGCAGGGTATTGCTGCCATGCACTGCTCCGCCAACACCGACATGAAGGGCGAAAACACCGCTATATTCTTCGGCCTGAGCGGCACCGGCAAGACCACCCTCAGCACCGACCCCAAACGTCTGCTTATCGGTGATGACGAGCACGGCTGGGACGATGAAGGTGTCTTCAACTTC
>JAFRXG010000078.1:0-34811 GCA_017441565.1 Bacteroidales bacterium
GTCGCGTCCCTCCGGGACGCTGAGTAGTAGGGTTTTCGTTGACCCCACACTGCGTTCCTTGTGTGGGGTTATTGAAATTCAGCATCTTCGATGCTGTTAAAAAATCAGTCTTTTATCAAACTAGAGCCTTAAGCAATTTGTCGAACCTCGCTTTTATTATATAAGGTGCAAAAAATGACAAAACCTGACATCACAATGAAAAAAATTCGCTCTTTTGCGACAAATGACTGATTTTTGCTCACTATTTTCAATGTCGCATCTCTATGAGACGCTGAGTAGTAGCTTTATTACCTACCTCACACACGTCATTCGTTGTGTGGGGTTATTAAGATTCAACCTCTTCGAGGCTGTTGAAAAATCAGTCATATATTGCATAGGAGCCCAAAAAAAACTCGAACGGCTCTTATCGCCTGGCAATAAGGGCGATACTATTTCGGTCGTCAGGGGCTATGCCGGCCAAGATGCCGCAAGGGCACTTCATGGCTCTTAGCTCCTACTTCTTACTTTCCGCCGCCCTCTCCCCCACCCTGGCGGGCGGATGCTGCTGCCTGGGTGCGCACGGTGCGGCGGGGGCCTTATTATTCCATCCCCTTCTATTTTTCTTTCTACTTTTTTTATATGTTGCTTCAGCTCCCGAAAAAAGGGGGAGAGAAAGCAGTGTCGTTATGAAAAGAAGCGAGTGCCAATGGTGCGAAGGTGCTTACTCCCCGGCACCATGTTGGTCGGTCTTGCGGCTGGTGTCATCTTCGAATTGGCGCACCTGCTGCTGAAAACGGAGGTTGGCCTTGCTGAGGGCATCGTCGGCGTTGATGTGGTGGTCGTGCGCCCAGCGTACCAGGTCGAAGAGGAGGTTGCCAAACTGCGTCTCGTCCGTTGTTTCGTCGAGGGGGCAGGAAGGGCTGACGGAGGGGCTATAGCCTATGCCTGCGGCTTTTTCCTGCAGCCTTACGGCCTTGACCAGCGGCGGGAGGCTGGCGGGGACGCCTTCGAGGACTGACTTGCGCCCTTCGTGCATCTTGATTTGTTCCCAGCTCTCACCCTCGTAGTCGTCCTTGCGGTAGATGAAGGGGTGGCGGTCGACGAGTTTGTCGCTGATGGCGTTAAAGACGTCGGCGGTGGTGAAGCGGCCTTCCTCTTCGGCTATCTTGGAGTAGAAAAGGAGATGCATGAAGAGGTCGCCCAGCTCCTTCTTGAGCTCGGTATCGGCGGCATTTTGAGCTGTCGAAGAGGGGGAGCCTTCGGCACCTTGAGTCACTTTGAGTACAGCCTCGCTGAGTTCGTAGGTCTCCTCAATGGTGAGATAGCGCAGGCTGCCGAGGGTCTGCACCCTGTCCCACGGGCACTGCTGGCGCAGGGTGTCGAGAATGTCGCTCAGCCGTTCGAAAGCGTCAAGAGTCTCCTGGGTCATAGGCGGCGCACCTCCTCCACGCCTTTCAGCCCTTCGAGATTAGAAATCAGCTGGTTGAGGTTGTCCAAGTCGAGAACATAGAGCATGATGATGCCACGGACTATGCCCTCGACGGCTTCGAGGGTGACGGCCCGCATGTTGAGGTTCATCTGCTCGGTGACGATGCGTGTGATTTCCTGTAGGAGGCCTTTGCGGTCGATGGCCGTGAAGACGATGCCCGAGAGGAGGGCCACATGCTCGCCCGGCCGCCAACGGGCACGGACTATGTGGTTCTCGTGATTGGCCATCTCGTCCATGGCCACCTTGCAGTTGGTGCGGTGCACCATGATTTTGCCGTCGGTGACGATGCCCACCACGTGGTCGCCCTGCACGGGTTTGCAGCAGGAGGCCGGCTCGGTGGTGTAGCGTTCGTATTCCTCGTCCAGGAGGAACGAACGCTGGCGTTTGCCCTTCTCGCTACGGTCCACCGAGTTGTTATAGTTGATGGCCGTGCTGTTCTTGTCGAACAGGGAGCTGTATTCGCCCATGAAATAGACATTGTGGCCGGGTGTGCCCACTTTGAAGCACTGCCTTATCTCCGCCTCACCGATGATGCCCATGGCCAGCTGGAAGTAGAGGTCCACATAGTTGGTTATGCCCAAGAAGTGTTTCAATGCCCCGATGTTGGCGGCATTGTTGCGGATTTTCAGCTTATCGAAAATCTCCTTCAGGCGCTGGCTCCCCTCTTCTCGGTAGCCTTTTCTTTGGTCGCGGAGATAGGTTTTCAAGGCCTCCTTGGCGCGCGTGGTGTGGACCATGTTCAGCCAGTCGTCCACCGGGTGGGTCTTGCGGCTGGCAAGCACCTGCACCTGCTCGCCGGCCCGCAGCTTATAGCCTATGGGCTCTACCTTGCCGTTTACCTTGGCCCCCATGCAGTGGAGCCCCAAATTGGTATGAATGGCAAAGGCAAAGTCGAGCACAGTGGAGCGCGAGGGCAGCTTTATCATGTCCCCCTTGGGGGTGAAGAGGTATATCTCCTTGGTATAGAGGGTCTCCTTGAATTCCTCCACCAGGTCGAGCGCACTTTTCTCGGTGTTCTCCAAGGTGCTGCGTATCTGCTGCAGCCACTCTTCCACGGGGCTGAGCTTGATTTCCTCTTCGGGGTGGGCCTCTTTGTAGAGGAAGTGGGCGGCCATGCCCTTCTCGGCTATGACATCCATGCGCTCGGTGCGTATCTGTATCTCCACCCACTGGCCTATGGGCGTCATCACCGTGGTCTGCAGCGACTCGTAGCCGTTGGTCTTGGGCTGCGAAATCCAGTCGCGGAAGCGGGTCGGGTCGGGAGGGAACTCGGAGGATATGAGGGAATAGACCTTGAAGCACTCCGACTTCTCGTCGGACAAGGGGATGTCGGACAGTATGATACGCATGGCATAGAGGTCGAATATCTCGTCGAACTTGACACCCTTGCGCTCCATCTTCTTCCAGCAGCTGTAGACCGACTTGATGCGTGTTTTGATGGTATATTTATAGCCGTTCTCATCGAGCATCTTGCACACCTTCTCGACGAGGCACTTCTTCAGAAGGACCTCGGTGCCGGCACTCTTATTCACCAAAGCGGCTATCTCCTTGTATTTGTCGGGGTTGGTGTATTTCATCACCAGTTCTTCCAGCTCGGTCTTGATGGCATAGAGGCCCAGGCGGTGGGCAAGGGGTATGTAGAGGTACTGCGTTTCGGACGAGATGGCGAGCTTCTTGGTGTCCTTCATAGAGTCGAGGGTGCGCATATTGTGCAGACGGTCGCACAGTTTCAAGAAGATGACGTAGGCATCGTCGCACATCGACAGCAGTATCTTGCGGTAATTCTCGGCCTGTTTCGAGTCGGTGCCCTGCAGCAGCTTCACGTCGCCGATTTTCGTCACCCCGTCGACAATCACAGCCACCCTCTCGCCGAAGATGGTGCGTATCTCGTCCAGGGTGATGTTGGTGTCCTCCACCACGTCGTGGAGCAGGGCGCACACCACCGCTATGGGGCCCAGCCCCACCTCCTTCACGGCAATGAGGGCCACCGCCAAGGGGTGGAAGATATACGGTTCGCCCGATTTGCGGCGGGTGCCGGCATGGGCTTTCTTGGCTAGAGAAAAGGCACGGAAAATCTCCTCTTCCTGCTTCTCGGTAACAGGGTATATCTCACGGCAAGCGGCCAATAACTCATCGTATTTGGCTTGTATCTCTTGCTCTTCCCGTTTTTCGTCAATCACGTAGGTCATAGTTTATATCAAAAGGATTAATGTAGAGAATAAGAGGCTGACGGACAATCCGATACCCACGGTGACAAACACCCTGTCGAAGTCGGTCATCACACCTATGGTGCCACTGGTGTAGCAGAATTTGCCGCTCCTGTCCGAATCGGCCAGGCGGATGCCCACTTCGGCAGCCGGGCGCAACGACGACGGCTGGGTGACTGGCTGACAGATGCCGGCACTGCCATAAAGGTGCCAGTCGAGACTGTTCCAGGGCTTCGACAGCCTGTACTCGGCCCCGGCCACCAGCCAGCGGCTCCGCCCGTCCCAATAGCCCGACAGGTGCGCGCCCCAGACTTCGGGCAGATAGGTGTAATTCAGACCCAGCCCCAGGCTGCCATTGCCATACCCTGCCTTCAGCTCGGCAAAATGCTCGCAGAACGGGCTGCCAAAGTAATATATCGGGTTCTTCCGAGGGGCACTGTATACGACACTGTCGTAGCCGGTATCGCCGACCCACACCGCCGAGTCCGTCTGTGCCGCCAAAGGATACAACGACAGTAACAACAACGATATAATCAGTTGCCGCTTCATTCCTGACGTGACTTATCCATCATCGCCGCACGCACCTTCTCTTCCAATTCGTCGCACAACTCAGGATTGTCGCGCAGCATCTGTTTTAAAGCCTCGCGTCCCTGCGCCAGTTTCGACTCACCATAGCTGAACCACGAGCCGCTCTTCTTTATCACATTCAGCTCGACACCCATGTCGATGATTTCGCCCAATTTGGAGATGCCCTCGCCAAACATCAGGTCGAACTCGCAGAAGCGGAACGGCGGGGCCACCTTGTTTTTCACAATCTTCACCTTCACACGGTTGCCGATGTTCTGGTCGCCGTCCTTGATGGCCTGGATGCGGCGGATGTCTATACGCACCGAAGAATAGAACTTGAGGGCATTACCGCCGGTGGTCGTTTCGGGGTTGCCGAACAGAACGCCTATCTTCTCGCGCAGCTGGTTGATGAAGATGCAGCAGCAGTTGGTTTTGCTGATAGTGGAAGTGAGTTTGCGCATCGCCTGGCTCATCAGACGTGCCTGCAGGCCTACCTTCGAGTCGCCCATCTCACCGTCGATTTCGGCCTTGGGTGTCAACGCCGCAACCGAGTCCACCACCATGATGTCGATGGCACCCGAACGTATCAGATTGTCGGCAATCTCCAGCGCCTGCTCACCATTGTCGGGCTGCGACACAATCAGATTGTCGATGTCGACACCCAACTTCTTGGCATAGAAGCTGTCGAAAGCATGCTCCGCATCAATAAATGCAGCTATGCCGCCCGCCTTCTGACACTCGGCTATAGCATGGATGGCCAACGTAGTCTTACCCGACGACTCAGGGCCAAAAATTTCGATGATACGGCCCTTCGGGTAGCCTCCGACACCCAGGGCGGCATCAAGACTTATACTTCCCGTGGGTATCACCTCTACCTTGTCATTCGAGCGTTCGCCCAATTTCATCACAGCCCCTTTGCCGAAATTTTTCTCAATATTGTCCATCGTGCTTTGCAAAATCTTCAGTTTTTCGAGCCTCTGGGCTGCTGCGTCGGTCATTTCTTTTGCCATAATTTACAATTGTTTATATTATTATTACTAGTTTCTTTTGCACATGATTATCGGACTACAAATATACTATTTTTTTTTAATTCGGGCAAATATCAAAAAAAAGTGTGTAACTTTGCAAAATGAAACTATTCCAATAATCCCCCTTTTCCAAGGGGATATATCATTATTGGATTGGCTTTCAGCAAAACTTGTATCAACAAATAACAGTACGAACATGGAAATATTAAGCAACAGAATCCTGAACATGGCCGAAAGCGAGACCCTCGCCATGACAGCCAAAGCTCGCGAGCTCAAGGCTCAGGGCAAAGACGTTATCAGCCTCTCCATCGGCGAGCCCGACTTCAACACGCCCGAGACCGTTAAGGAAGCCGCCAAAAAGGCTATCGACGACAACTTCACCCACTACCCCCCCGTGCCCGGCTACGCCGACCTGAAGGAGGCCATCTGCCAGAAGTTCAAACGCGACAACAACCTCGACTTCAAACCCGAACAAATCGTTGTCTCTACCGGTGCAAAACAAAGCATCTACCAGCTGGTGCAGTGTCTGGTCAACCCCGGCGACGAGGTCATCATCCCCACCCCCTTCTGGGTGTCATACAAAGAAATCGTCCGCGTGGCCGAAGGCAAATGCGTCTATGTGAAGACTAGCATCGAGAACGACTTCAAAGTCACCCCCGCACAACTCGAAGCCGCCATCACCCCGCGCACCAAACTCATCATGTTCTCCAGCCCCAGCAACCCCACAGGCATGCTCTACACCAAAGAAGAGCTGAAGGGCATCGCCGATGTCGTTGCTCGTCATGAGAACATCTTCGTCATGGCCGACGAAATCTATGAACACATCAACTTCGTCGGCAAACACGAAAGCATCGCCCAGTTCCCCGAAGTCCGCGACCGCGTCATCACCGTCAACGGCGTCGCCAAAGGCTTCGCCATGACCGGCTGGCGTATCGGCTTCATCGGCGCCCCCACCATCATTGCCAAAGCCTGCAACAAACTCCAGGGCCAGGTCACCAGCGCCACCTGCTCCATCGCCCAGAAAGCCACCGTCCGCGCCATGCAGATGGACCCCGCCACCAGCGAGGACATCATCAACATGCGCAACATCTTCCGCCAGCGCCGCGACATGGTGTACAAGCTCCTCTGCGACATCCCCGGCCTCAAAGTACGTCTGCCGCAGGGTGCCTTCTACTTCTTCCCCGATGTCAGCAGCTACTACGGCAAGAGCTTCAACGGCAAGAAGATTGAAAACTCCACCGACATGGCCTTCTACCTTCTCAACGAAGCCAACGTGGCCACCGTCATGGGCTCGGCCTTCGGCGACGACGACTGCATCCGCCTCAGCTACGCCACCAGCGAAGAGCTCCTCAAAGAAGCCCTCCGCCGCATCAAGGAAGCCCTCGCAAACCTCAAATAACGAATACCGACCCAACACCCAAAGCGAGACCCCGTGGGGCCTCGTTTTTTTTATTTCGTAACTCTAAAGATAGGGACTATAGATACTATAGGGTTCCATTGATTTGTGAAGGTACAATTATATGCCTTATTATTGGAAAAGACTCAGCAACAAGCAATGAAAATAAGAGAAAGTGGCACCCGCAAAAAGCAATCCGATGATATACGGCATTGGAAAAAAGCTGCCGAACATTAAGGACGAGATGGCACCGATTTAAGAGAGGGATGGGGGGAGCTATAGTGCCCATAGCTTCTATAGAGGGAGAGGAAGTAAATATCATGTTCTATGGGGAGAAGGTGAGAAATGAGCAGGATTTTTATCGGAAGGGGTTAAAAAAGCTCAAATTGGCTTCAAATATCTTGTTCCATGGTATTTGGAAGCCTATCCCTCACCCTTCCCCTCTATTCAAAAAAGCATTGAACTTGAAAGTAAATGAAGGCAGTTTTTTCTAAGACGGAGAGTTGCTGGTAATCTTTAACCCTTCAGGGCAATTATTAGAAGTGTGTAAGAGTACGGCACTACTTAAAACACATGAACCATGTATTTTAAGAGCTCTGTTTCTCGTGAAACAGGGGCTAGTGTTTTTGGAAATATATCAACAGAACTGAGACATCGGCGGGCGAGACTCCGCTGATGCGAGAGGCTTGGCCAATAGTGGAGGGCCTCATCTTCGACAACTTTTCCCTCGCCTCGTAAGATAGGGCTGGGAGTGAGAAGTAGTCGAAACCAACTGGTAACTTCACATCTTCGAACTTGAGAATCCTGCTAGCCACTTCCTGCTCTTTCTCGATATAGCGCTGGTACTTCAACTGTATCTCTGTGGCGGTGACGACATCCACACGTACTTCTTTGGGAACAGCCTCTACCTCGTCATGGAGACCCTGAGAAATCTCGAAGAGGTTATCCATGCTGACTTCGGGCCGCAGAAGCACATTGAGGAGCTTGACCTTTTGCTGCAAGGCTGGCGTACCCAGCTTTTCCAACACTTCGTTAGCTTCGCTCGGAAGCACCGAGGTGGATGAGATATACTGGGAGAGCTGCTCAGTGTAACGCATCTTCTCCCCTACCCTACGCATACGCTCATCGCTGGCCAGGCCTATCTCATGAGCGAGCGGCGTGAGACGCACGTCGGCATTGTCCTGCCGAAGCAGGATGCGATACTCAGCTCTAGAAGTGAACATCCGATATGGCTCGTCAACCCCTTTGGTTACGAGGTCGTCAATCAAGACACCGATATATGCCTGCGTGCGATTCAGCACAAACGACGGACGCCCCTGTATCTTGAGCACGGCATTGATACCAGCCATGAGGCCTTGGCAGGCGGCCTCCTCATATCCTGTTGTTCCGTTGATTTGTCCAGCAAAATAGAGGTTCTCGACGAGCTTTGTTTCAAGGGTGTAGTTCAACTGCGTCGGGGGGAAATAGTCATATTCAATAGCGTATCCCGGCTTGTAGATGCTGGCCGATTCGAATCCAGGAATGGTGTGCAGCGCATCGAGCTGCACCTCTAAGGGGAGCGATGAGGAGAAGCCATTCAAGTAATAGGAATGGGTGTTCCACCCTTCGGGTTCGACAAAAAGCTGATGGCGGTTCTTGCCCGCAAAGCGGACTATCTTATCTTCAATTGACGGACAGTAACGAGGGCCATGGCCTTGGATGCGTCCCGTATAGAGGGGCGAGCGGTCGAAGCCGGTGCGAAGGATGTCGTGAGTGTGCTCGTTGGTGTAGGCAAGGAAACAAGGCTTTTGCTGACGGAGTGGAGTCGTGTCGGTAAATGAGAACTTCTGAGGGTTGGCATCGCCAGGCTGCTGCTCGAGCAAGTCAAAATGGATGGTGCGGCCATCGATTCTGACAGGGGTACCCGTCTTCAGACGCTCTACCTCAAAACCCAATTCCCTTAGCTGGTCGGACATACCGACAGCAGACCTCTCCCCTATCCTACCGCCTTGCCATTTCTGTTCGCCCACATAAATGATGCCGTTCAAGAAAGTGCCGTTGGTCAAGATGACAGCCTTAGAGACAATGTCGATACCCATTCGGGTTCGGACACCGCAAGCCACGCCATCGCGAACCAATACGGAGACTGCCTCGTCCTGCCAGATAGAAAGATTGGGGGTATTCTCCAGCTGTCGACGCCAGTTGAGGGAGAACTGTATTTTATCGCACTGGGCACGTGGGCTCCACATAGCTGGGCCCTTAGAAAGGTTGAGCATACGGAATTGAATCATGGAATGGTCGGTGATGATTCCCGAATAGCCGCCCATGGCATCAATCTCACGTACTATCTGACCTTTGGCGACACCGCCCATGGCCGGATTACACGACATTTGACAAATAGTGTCGATATTCAGCGTCACCAGCAGAGTCCTGGCACCCATGTTGGCAGCAGCCACGGAAGCCTCAGCACCAGCATGGCCACCACCCACAACTATTATATCAAACGATTCGAATATCATAGCATCAGATTATATTAACAGAGTAGGGGAGAAGAGTGTAAAAATAGTACTGTTTCACACGGAACAAATATATTAAACTATTGTATTCCACAAAACTAATGCATCCTCTTCCTTTTTTCTCATTTGAGCAGCCTCTGATTCCGACTTATCTTTTTGTCCCAACAGGTGAAGGATGCCATGGATGATGACGCGGTGCAATTCTTGTTCGAACGAAGTGTTGAACTGCGAAGCATTCTCCATAACGCGTTCCACACTAATCATGATATCACCAGAAATAATATCACCCACGACATAGTCGAAGGTGATAATGTCGGTATAGGTGTCATGGTTGAGATACTCGCGATTGACCTGAATTAAATAAGCATCATTACAAAAGAGATACCCAATCTGTCCCACCTTTTTGCCTTGAGCTTTCACAATCTCAGATATCCATTTTTTAACTCTAGCCTTATCTTCTAGTTCGAAATCGAGATTTTCTGTCGAAAAACTAATTGCCATATCCTTCTTTGTATAATTGATGATGAAATTGAGAAAAAAAAGTAGGGGAGGGGCGATTCTACTTTTTTAGGGGGAGAAGATTGAATAAAGCTAAGCCCATCATTTACCTCTACAAATCAGTTGTTTAAAAGCTCGTTTATCATCTTTTTCCTCGTTTTCCTTGTCTTAAAAACAAATCCGTGAGGGATTGCACTGCATGCAAAAATCTCATTGACTTATCCGACAAGAATAAAGTGTCATTTAAGCATAGACCTTTTCGGTTGAGGCCACCTTGTAGAATTGATTCAACACCGCCACCCGACGGGATGCCTCAGCGGCATCGATGCCCCTTACCGAAAAGAACAGTTGAACCCTGGACTTGTTGTCAGAGACGACAACCTTATCGGCCAACATGGAGGGGAGTTCCATCGACTCATTGCCTATATTGAAACACCCGGTGGAATTTACAATTGTAAATAAGATACCAAAAGGACTATAAGCAAAGTCTATCAGTACATTATCATCAGAACCTGCATTGGCTTTGGACGATAATGCCACCTCGATAGATTTCGTAACGGCAACAGATATCATAGCGTAATAATTGTCAATATGGCATTCGTCGCAGATGCCTCTTATAAAGGCATCGACAGGCATCAAATTGACATTATCTTTCTGTATAACAATTCTTTCCATGGTTTCAACATGCAAATTCCACAACTACAAAGATACGAAATATTTTTGAATTTTTAAATAATGGCTAGAATTTATAGAAATAATCATTGACTTTGGACTTATAATAAGGCGAAAGGGTAGGGGGTACAGAACGGAAAAGCTCCATATTTTTGTCCTGAAGACGCTGGAATTGTTCCAAATCGGAGGGTGAGGGTTGGTGGCGTTGCTCATTGCCTTCACGGCTTTCCCTACGCTCCTCTTTCTCGCGCTGCATCTCGGCCTTCTCATGCTCCAGCATACGCGACATAATCTGCTGCTGCCGCTTGATTGTCTGCTGAGAGATAACGCGGTTAACCAAGTCTGTTTCAGTCTGTTCCATCTGACGCATCATCTGGTCAATTTCTTTGGCCAACTTGGCATTCCCAGCATCACTCTGCTTCATTTCCTGACCATATTCCTGCATCATACGACGTATCATCTCCTGTTGGGCAGCCATACGGGCAAACTCCTCGCTCAACTGCATACTGCCACGGTCGCCAATTTTCTTACGACCATTGGGAGAATTCTTACCTTGTTTGTCGAGCTGTTTCTTGAGAGCCTCCATCTGTTTGTTGAGTTCTTGTTGCATCTGCTTCATCGACTTAGCAGAAGGCTTTCCTTTGCCGGGATTGCTACAGTTGCCCTGCTTCTTCATGCCTGGATTTTTGCAACTCCCGCTCTTCTTCTGCTGCTGATTCTGACGCATCTGATTCTGCATCTGGTCGAGAGACTCAGCCAAGACCAAAGCCAGATTGTTGAACGACGTCATAGCGTATTGCATTGAAGATGAGGCTTGAGTGTTTTTATATGTCCCATAGAACGACTGATTCATATTCAACAATTCAGACAGGGAACGGGCTATACTGCTATTGACATCTGCGACATTCTTATTAATTACCCTGGCGACGCTCAGCTGCCGTTTGGCTATGGCGCGGAGAGAGTCTTCCACGCTGTGGAAATCATCCTTGATTTTGTTCTGCTCAATAATAATAGACTGATACTGCGGGTCTTGAATGAGGATGTTACGCACTTTAGAAATCAACGATTCCTGGTTGAAGGAGAGACGCACCAGATTCTTCAACAGCTGTCTTACCATCTCGGCATCTTCGGCCAAATCCTGCTGTTCGATGTCCTGTTGCGCTTCGGCTAACTGCTCAGAGAGTTGATTCAACTGGTCAGATGCATTCTTTTGCTGCTTGGAGGCATCCTTTGACTTACCCTTATCAAGACTCTTCTCAGCACCTTCCTGGTTCTGGTCAATCTGATCCATCAGCTGCTGGTCTAACTTGAAATTCAAGTCTTTATCAATCTCTTTATAGTCCTTTTGTATTTGGTTGAGTTCCTGACGCAACTGGTCAAACTGATTGGACAAATCCTGCTGCTCCTTAAGCATCTTATCCTTCTCATCCTTGGATTTTGCATCCTGCGTACGCTCGGAAAGCTCGCGTTGCCTGTCGGCCAGTTGCTCAGTCTTCTGAACGGCATCTTCAACCCGTTTCTCCATCTCAAGACGCTTCATAAGCTCGATGTTTTGGTCGAGCTGCTTTTCCAACTCTTGGTTGTCAAGTTTCAATTGTTCAAGCTGTTCCTGCACCTTGTCCTTATCCAATTCCTGCATCATCTTCTCAATCTCTTGCATCATCTGCTTCATCTCATCATTCATCACCTCGTTCATCAGCTTATCCAGTTCGCGCTGTTTCTCCATCAGCTTCTCGCTCTGGTCTTTATACTTCTGCTCAAGCTTTTTGTTCTCGTTCAGCTGTTGCTGCATCTGTTGGAGCATCTCTTTCACCTGTTGCTGCTTCTTTGCCAACTCCTGCAGGTCTTTCTTATCCTGCCAGTCAAACTCTTTCTTATCGACCAATTTGCGCATTAACTCATTGATGTCCTCTTGCATACGTTTGAGTTCGGACATTGACTTCTGGGCCTGTTCCTGAGCCTCGTTGCTATTCTGAGAGAGGATATTATCCAACTCTTTCTCGGTGGGTACTTGCAACTCAAAATGCTGTGAAGTGGCTGACTTGGGGCCATGAATACCATCATTGTCCCACACCTCGAAATAATAGGTCATCCTGTCGCCAGGGTTCAATACGAACTCATTGAGGTTGAACGAATAATTAAACTCTTGCACCGTCTCCTTGCCCAGTGCGACAGGGAAACTGACAACCTCCTTCAATGAAGTGTCCGACTGATTGGTTTTCACTACTTTAAACTCAAGTTTGGTGAATCCATAATCATCCTTAATACGGCCATGAAAGAAAAGGCGGTCGTCCATACTGGTGTCGCGCAATTCGACTGCCGCAATCATCGGAAAAGCATCATCGACGGTGGTGACGGCATATTGCAAGGTGTCGGAATGGGGGGCATAGTGGTTGACGGAGGAGAAACCATAGGAGAAAGTCCGCAGGGCTCGAAGAGACAATTCCACACGTCCGTTAGCATCAGGAGCAAGGGCTTTAACACCCTCATCTATAAAGAAGTATAGCGTATCCACATCCCTTGTCTGAAAGAACCATTTGACCGTTGTTCCTTGAGGAACAGTCATATCGCCCTCGTTCGACAACACTTCGGAGGGTTTATTGATATAGGCAGGGTAGGAGAGGTGTGCGCGGAAATCAACCACGGTAGGCTTTGGAAAAACCTTCAGTTCATACTGCACCGAAGTGACTTCTGGAGCTTGAAAATTGAAGGTACAACTACGCTGGACTGTCTTGAACAGATAGGTATAGTGCGACTTATCCACCTGCTGCATTTTATAGATATTACCCTCGATATTGATAAACGCCTCGGCAGGAACAGCGTCGCCCTCGACAGACACTCGAAGCTCAAAATCCTCCTGTTGAGGCACTTCCAACGAGGGGTTGTCAACAACAAAGCGGTAGGGCGCGGGTCGTTCGAACTGAGTGTTATAATGTGTGATACGATGTGAGGACTCGGTGAGCATTTTGGGGGAGATAAAAAGCACCACAAGAATCAAAACAACAGGTATGAGAAGGTATTTCAAATACTTGTGATTTGCTCTTAGGTCGATAGCCTGATTGAAAGGTACAGGTGTCAGCTGCGTGATTTTCTGAGTAATGGCGGCAGCAAGAAGGTCGTTGTCCTCATCCTGACCACGCTGCTGTAACTGGAGGAGGTTGAGTAACTTGTCTTGCACTTCGGGGAAGTGACGGCCGATAATTCGGGCAGCTTCCTCGTATGAGATGACCCTGCCCAAACGAAACATCTTTGCCAAAGGGACAAAGACGTAATAAGTAAGCAACAGAAGCCCCAACAACAGATAAGTCCAAAAAAGAATGGCGCGAACGACGGAGCCAAAATAACCGAAATGCTCCAATACTGCCATCACAAAAAATAGGGATAACAGGAGGGTCAGGGCATAGATAATGCCTTTTATCATCCTGTTCTTGTAGTATTTACGGATGAACTGGTCGAGATGCTGTCGTATGGTGTCCTTTTTCTGCACGCGAAAGAATTAATTTGCAAAGATACGACCTTTTTTTGGCATAACACAAAAAATAATTACCAACCAGCAGGGCAGACGCATCAAAAATCGGTTGTGATGTATGCCGAAGGCTCATATACGATGTGTTGCAATGCGCCTCCTACCCCAACCCAAAAGGCTGGAACATACATAACCTAGGGCAACGCCCTTCCAGAAACAAAAGAATCGTTATTGGGAACTTCTACAAATTGCCCCGAAGGGGCAAACTCACAATAGCGTTGCAAACGTCGAGAGCAGAGCAGGTTCCACTTGCTTTGCCAAGATGTAGCACCGTATTGTAGAACTCCCACATTTGTAATGTGTGGATTATCCGATAAGTAAGTCTGGACGTGCCGGAGAGACGCCCTCTCAAAAATGAATTAATAGAACCCATCTATCATATATTTGATGCGTTTGCCCTGCACCAACCAGCGAGAGGAACCCGTTGAAAAGTGAAGAAAGGACACTTCATCCACCCTGTATGACTCTACTGAAGCGGCGACTTCGCCTTTTATATGATAAATTTAGAACCTATGCAAGATATTTTTTAGGATATATCATCCTAAAAAAAGGGTAAAATTGTGGCAGAAAAGGCGGAAGAAAGGCGGAAGAGGGGAGGGGGAGCGGCTGAAAAACAGATATTACGCTATTAAATAGCAGCGGAATTGAGAATTATTCGTATCTTTGCAGCCGAAAAATAACTGGTAAAATGGGCAAAGTAATTATCATCACGGGCGCATCATCAGGCTTTGGGAAGGCCATCGCCGAGCGGCTGTCAGAACATGGTCACACGGTCTACGGCATCTGCCGTCGAGAGATGCAACACGACAGGATTCACTACCGACAGGGCGACATCCGCGATATGGAACGTATAGAGCTATTAACCAAAGAGATATACGAAAATGAAGGGCGCATCGACGTGCTCATCAACAACGCCGGAATGGGGTTGGGGGGAGCCTTGGAGCTGACCTCGTGGGAGGAGATACGTCTACAGATGGAGACCAACTTTTACGGCTGCGTGAACGTGTGCCAGAAAGTGCTGCCCTACATGCGGCGGCAACGGCAGGGGAAAATAATCAATTTCAGCTCTATAGCGGGTATCGAGGGCATCCCCTACCAAGGGTTTTACAGTTGCTCCAAATTTGCCATCGAGGGTTTCTCTGAGGCTCTGAGTGCGGAGGTGAAACGATTCGGCATATCGGTATCGCTGGTGGAACCGGGCGATTTTGCCACCGGGTTTACAGCAGTGCGCGTAAACTCGGAAACGACGCTCAAAGACCCCGATTACGGCCCTGTTTTTGCCAAGGTGAGGGAGAGGTTCGAGAAGGAGGAGATAGACGGTCTGAAGCCCGAATATATGGCCAAAAAGGTGGAAGGAATAGTGGATGCTCGCCGCCCACGGCTGCGTTATTGCGTCGCCAATCTGGAACAGAGGCTCTCTGTAGTGCTGAAACGCCTGATTCCAGGCAATTGGAATGTGGCTATTTTGCGCAGCTACTACGGAAGCTGACCTCCTCTGTTAAAGATGAGGCGTAGGAGTAGTTGAGAACTACTTATCTGACTGCATATCTATGACATGCAATCTATATCTTCTTGCGGAATACGGCCCGCTTAATCATCGGGGTTGACTGATAGGTGGTCTCCCAGATGCGCTGCGCCTCGTTGCCGATAATCTGCGGGTTGCTGTAAGCCCAACGGAGGTTATACTTGATGGCGTTCTTGTTCATCTCGGCATAATAGATGGAATGCACACCGCGTTTCTGCCAGTCGGGATGCACGCCATTGAGCAGCAAATCGATGTCCTTAAACCTACGCAAAGCCTTGAGGATATGAAACCAACCGAAAGGGAAGAGATGTCCGTTGGCCTTCATATAAGCGTCGTTTAGGTCGGGGATGCTGAGGCCGAAAGCCACCAGGTTGTCATCCTTGTCCACTACAAAGTTGGCAAACTCCAGATTGATGAAAGGAAAATATTCCTTGATGTACACGTCGATTTCCTTGTCAGTAAGGGGGACAAAGTCGTAGAGGTCTTTGAAAGCAGCATTGATGGCCAGGAAGAACTTACGTGCATAGGGGTATACCTCTTTGCGCGATTTGAATTTCAAGAGCCTCAGTTGGTACTTCTGAAGAATCAGTTCGTTGATACGGTTCACCTTGTCGGGTACGGGCTGCGAAGCAGGTATCTGATACTGTGCCCATTGGCAGGTGATTTCCAGTCCTGCACGTTGCACAAAGTCGATATAGTATTTGGGGTTGTAGAGCGTGCTGATGTTCTGGCGCTGGTCGAAACCCTCGATTACCCAGCACTCTTTATCCATATCGGTGAAGCCGAAAGGACCCTCAACCTGGTCCATGCCCTTGCCTTTTCCCCACTCCGACACGGTGTTGAGAAGCTTGGTGAAAACATCGTAATCTTCGACGAAATCGAACCATCCGAAACGCACGGCTTTCTTGCTCCAACGCTCGTTGACCGAATGGTTGATGATGCCGGCCACACGGCCCACCACCTCCTTGCCACGACAAGCGAGCCACAGCTGCAGGTCGCAATGGTCGAGGGAAGGGTTTTTCGAGGTCAGGAGTGCCCGCTCGTCGCTCATCAGAGGCGGAATATAGGTGGGCACATCCTTGAACAGACGGTTGGGGAACTTGATAAACCGGCGCAACTGCGCAGATGATGTAACTTCGGTGATAACAATATTTTCCATAGGCAATATTATTGAAGTTAAGCGTTGAAAACTGAGTATTCTATGGCTGAAGAAGCCTCTTTTTGACTTTTAATTCCCAGCTTTATAGAATTTCCAACTGTTTGAAACACTTGTAAATCTTCTCCACAGCGAAATCAATCTGCTGATGGGTGTGGGTGGCCATGAGGGCAAAACGAATCAGCGTGTCCTCGGAGGGCACGGCAGGCGGGATAACCGGGGTTACGAACACGCCCTCTTCGAAGAGCATATGGGTGAGGATGAACGTCTTGTCGGTGTTGCGCACAAACAGGGGGATGATAGGAGTTTGTGTGTTTCCAATTTCGAAGCCCAGGTCGCGGAACGATTTCATGGCATAGTTGGTGTTGTCCCAGAGGGCTGCGTTGCGCTCTGGCTCGCTGCGCATGATGTGCAGAGCTGCCAGAACCGATGCCGTTGCCGACGGCGGAATGGAAGCGGTGAAGATATAAGGCCTTACATTATGCTTCATGAAGTTGATAGTTTCCTTGTCGGCAGCGATGAAGCCGCCCACCGATGCCAAAGACTTAGAGAAGGTGCCCATCACCATCTCCACGTTTGGCAGGAGGTTGAAATGGTCGCAGGTGCCGCGACCCTCACGACCGAACACACCCAGCCCGTGGGCCTCATCGACCATCAGTGTGGCTTGGTATTTTTCGCACAGTTCCACCATCTTAGCAATCGGGGCCACATCGCCTTCCATGGAAAACACGCCGTCGGTCACCACCAGTTTCGAAGCCTCCAAGGGGCAACGTTGCAGCACGCGCTCCAAATCCTCCATATTACAATGTTTGTATTTCAACGTGGTGGCAAAGGTAATCAGCTTCCCCTCCATAATCGAAGCATGGTCCAACTCGTCGTAGATGAGGTAGTCGTTTCGACCCACCACACAAGGGATTGTGCCTGAATTAGCCTGAAAACCAGCAGAGAAGAGCATAACTCCATCCTTACCCATAAACTCCGCCAACTCGTCCTGCAGCTGTATGTGTATGTCCAACGTTCCATTCAAGAAAGGCGATCCGGCACAGCCTGTGCCATACTTGTCGATGGCGGCTTTGGCAGCCTCTTTGATTTTCGGATGATTCGTCAAACCCAGGTAAGAGTTAGAACCGAACATCAGCACCCTCTTCTGACCCACCAGCACTTCAGTGTTCTGTTCCGAAGAAATAGGGGTAAAATACGGGTATATGCCCTTGGCCTTAGCCTCCTGGGGGGCAGTATACCTTGCTAGTTTAGATTGGAGTGGTTTCATCTATTAAAAACAATTAGTATTAAGGATGCAAAATAACAAAAAAAATCCCACATTAAGAAAAACTCACTGTGTTAAAAAAGAGAAAAGTTTTTCAGTCAGTCGGCTGGCACCAATTCTAAAAAACTGGTTGCTAATATATTCTATACCCATAATACGCTCAGTGAGCTGATAGTATTTTAACACTTCATCGGGTGTGGAAATACCGCCTGCGGCCTTGAAACCAATCCTCTTTCCCGTCTGCTCATAATGTTTTTTTATAGTCGTGAGCATTGCCTCAGCAGCTTCTAAGGTAGCCGAGATGGCTATCTTACCTGTCGATGTCTTAATAAAGTCTGCTCCTGCATCAATCGCCAACTCTGAGGCCTTCATGATATTCTCCGGTGTCTTCAGCTCACCCGTTTCCAATATGACTTTTAACGTTCGGCCTTTGGCAATCTCGCGTATTGCAGCAATTTCGTCGGAAACTTTGTTATAGTCACCTTCGAGGAAAGAGCCTCTGGATATAACCATATCTATTTCATCAGCACCTTCATCAACAGCATACTTCACCTCATGCAGCTTCACCTCCAACGGCGACTGCCCAAAAGGGAAAGCCCCTGCCACAGAAGCCACACGTATACCACTGTTGCTAAGAATCTTGCATGCTTGCCGTACAAACACAGGATAGACACACACGGCTGCCACATGGCCTACACCACGAGCATCGTCGTGAAGTTCCATCGAGCGATGGCACAGTTGTTCCACACGCTCATGAGTGTCGCTGCCTTCGAGCGTGGTGTTGTCAATACATGTGAAAACTCGTCGCAACCCATCTTGGATTTCGACAGAAGGACTTATTGTTGACATTTGTAAAACTATTGCTTTAACATACTAATTTTTTCAACCCTCCGCTGATGCCTTCCACCTTCGAAATTGGTGTTCAAAAACTCGTCCACGATTTGCAACGCAGTGTTTTTATCTATGAACCGCGCGGGCAACGAAATCACGTTACAATCGTTGTGCTGGCGACCGAGATGGGATATCTCAGGAGTCCAACAAAGGGCACAACGCACATGAAGATATTTGTTCACGGTCATCTGGACACCGTTGCCGCTACCACAAATCACGATACCGCGACGGTATTCACCCTTATTGATGGCACTGCCCAACAAGTGCGCATAATCGGGATAATCGACACTTTCAGCACTGTCAGTGCCGAAATCTTTCACCCCAAAACCCTTATCCTCAAGGTAGTGTTTTACTATTTCTTTCAATTCATATCCTGCATGGTCGCAAGCCATAGCGATTATTTCTTTCATAACCAAACATGTTTAAAAAAACTTTCCATTTGCAAAGATACAACAAATACGTAATACACTCAATTTAAAAACGATTTACTTTTCCACATGTTTTTAACCGTCAATATACAATCAAGAATATCAGGCAAATAAAAATATCAACACAAAATGTTGAAAAGCATTTAAAAACAATGTAGATAAAAAATGAAAACATAAATGGCAGTTGAAAATGTTGAAAAAAAAACAATTTTTCCATCTTTTTCAACAAAAATAAGATGCCGTAACGGCACTTCGCATTCTTAACAAAAGGCTGTTTGCATCGATATCAACATGCAGTTAAAAAACATCCATAATCTTATCCAGAAATGATTTGCAGCCAAATAAAATGTTCATTACTATTGAAAACTATTGAGATTAAAACATCCATTAACCTAGTTACTAACAAAACTGACAATAAAAGATAAAGAAAAATATTTTAAAGGAATAAAATAAAATTATTCTATAAGAGCCACCATTAGCATGTATAGAACATTGGAATGGTTATTTAAGCCCATCTATGTCACACATATTTAGGTTAAAATGTTTTTAGACATGAAATAATCCGATTATTTTTCGTATTTTTGCATTTTAGAATAATTCATTCTCAATGGTGAATACTTTATAACGGACACAAAATCTACAAGATATGGATGATGTTTTTTTGAAACAGGAGATAATCCGTTTGAAAAAGGAAAAGAATGCTGTCATTTTGGGACATTATTATCAGCGTGATGAGATACAAGAGTTGTCGGACTACATAGGCGACAGTCTTGCATTGGCTCAGAAGGCGCAGGATAGTGACAATGACATCATTGTTTTCTGCGGAGTTCATTTTATGGCTGAAACGGCCAAAATACTTAACCCTTCGCGTAAAGTGCTCTTGCCCGATATGGAAGCCAGCTGTTCTCTGGCTGAAAGTTGCGAGGGGGAGGCTTTTGCGCAGTTCAAAGCTCAGCATCCCGACCATATAGTGATTTCGTATATTAATTGTTCGGCTGAAATCAAAGCATTGTCGGATTTGATTTGCACATCCGGCAATGCCGAGAAGTTGGTGCGTTCCTTACCAGAGGACCAAAAAATAATATTTGCCCCTGATAAAAATCTCGGAGGATATATCAACAGTGTCACGGGTCGAAATATGTTGTTGTGGGACGGTGTGTGTATTGTCCACGATGCTTTGCAGGCAGAAAGCGTGCTTAAGTTGCGTCAACAACATCCCGATGCCTTTGTGATAGCCCACCCCGAATGTAATGGAGCGCTGCTAAAGGTGGCTGACTTTGTTGGAAGCACCAAAGCAATGCTCAACTATATTCAGAATTCAGACAAAAAGAAGTTCATCGTGGCTACTGAGACAGGTATTCTGTATGAGATGCGTAAAAACAATCCCGACAAGGAGTTCATCGTAGTGCCTTCGGGGGACAGCTGCAGTTGTGCCGACTGCTCATATATGAAGTTGAACACTTTGGAAAAACTATATTTGTGCCTCAGAGATGAGCAGCCTGAAATAGTGATGTCGCCGGAACTCATTGAACGCGCCAAAAAGCCCATAGTGAGGATGCTTGAAATGTCGAAACAATTAGGCATCATCAAATGAGGGGACAGCAACAAGTTTATGACTATTTGTCAAAACTAGGAATTCAGTTCGACTATTACGAACATCCCGAAGCTCCAACCATCGAAATCGCGTCGCAATTCTATCGAGGCGAAGGGACGGTGTTGTGCAAGAATCTTTTCTTTAGAAACCATAAAGGAAACCGCCATTATCTGGTAATAATGGATTCACGGCACAGCATGGATATTCACGACATAGAGCACAAACTGCATCAAGGCAAGTTGTCATTCGCCTCACCAGAAAGGATGATGAAGTATTTGGGTGTGCGGCCGGGTTCTGTGTCGTTGTTCACATTGGTGAACGATGTCCATCATGAAGTCACTTTGTTTGTGGACAATGAATTACGCAAAGCTGCGAAAGTGAGTTTCCATCCGAACGACAATACGGCTTCGTTGGTGATAAGCAATGCCGACATGATGAAGTTTATCGAGAATATTGGCAATCCTTATGAGTTTTTGGATTTGTATGAAACGGTGGAGTAGGGGAGAAGTGATGGTTGATAACTCGGTGAATAATGTTGATAACCTATAAAAAATGAATGTTTCACGTGAAACAAGTAGAATACAAGGTTAGGACCCAGTGTGAGCTCCTTCAGTTCTTAGAGGAGCAGATGCCCGACAGTAGCCGCTCAAAGGTTAAAGAGCTTTTGGCGCACAATGTTTTTGTGGATGGAAGACGTGTGAGTCAGTATAATTACCCCTTGCAGGCGGGCATGGTGGTCTCTATCAAGAAAACTGGATACAAAGAACGTTTCAAACCGCTTGATTTGGACATAGTGTATGAGGACGAACACCTGCTTGTGGTGAACAAACATGAAGGGTTGCTTTCGTATAGCAAAAAGCCAGGCGACACTACGGTCATCTCAGTCTTGAACCATTATTTGTCAGTGACGCATCAACGTTGCACTGCGCATATCGTCCATAGGCTCGACCGCGACACCTCTGGTTTGATGGTGGTGTCCAAGTCCAAGAAGGTCTCACAATTGTTCGAGGCCGATTGGAAAGGCTTGGTCAATGACAGGGCATATGTAGCAGTGGCATGGGGCAAAATGGAACCATCCGAGGGCACCATCAAATCCTGGCTTACCGATGGCGAATATTGCGTACTCTCCTCACCAACCGACAATGGGGGCAAGCTGGCGGTCACACATTACAAGGTGGTACAGTATAGCAGACGCTATTCTCTTCTGGAACTAAAGCTAGACACAGGTCGAAGAAATCAAATCAGGGTGCATCTTCGTGAGGAAAAACACCCTGTGGTGCATGATCCCATGTATGGCTATAAAGATGACATTTCTCCCATCAACCGTCTGGCACTTCATGCCTTCAGGTTGGGATTCAAACACCCGGTGACAGGCAAGTACTTGAAGTTTGAAACGCCTTATCCGGCACCGTTCAAAAAATTAATGGAGTTGTGAGTACAATAAAATACGCGTACGCACGTTACATTATAATCTGACTAGAAAAATAGTGTCATGAAGAACAGGAAAAAATATCAAATAGGGGTGCTGCTGCTATTTTTTATAGTGGCGGCCGAGCCGTCAAGTGCGCAGTGGCGATGCCATGCCGACACAGTGGCTCTGCCCAAGTGGGAGCCTCATCTGTCGGTCAGCACCGGCTTCGTAGGCAGCAGTTATGGCGACAATCGTCTCTACACTTCCGTAGCGCCCTCGCTCACTTTCCGACCCAACGACCGTTGGACTATCAATGCCGGATTTCGTATCACTACCGATATGGGGCTCAATCCGAATTATATGTTTTCTTCTCCGACCAAAGATCTCGCCCCCTATAAGCATCGCAATGGCGGCACAGGCATTGCCTCGGCTCATGTGGCAGCGCAATATCAGGTAACAGACCGTTTGTGGCTGGCAGCATCAGTCTACCATTTGGGCGGCACCTATGCCCCAATCTACGGCTTTGGCAATGGCAGCAGCTTCGATGTTTCGGCCACCGCCGTGTCGGCCGCGGCATCTTATCGTTTCCGAAACGATAGTTTCCTTCATCTCTCATTCACCTATATCCGCGATGAGTATGGCACCATGCCCTACCTTTTTCACGATGCGTGGATGCATGGGGGCTATGGCCCATGGGGCATGTATGCTTCGCCTACCGACTACTATCGTATGGCATCACCCTACAGCCCCCTGTTTTTCGGAGGTTGTTATTGATTAATTGTATTGACAGAAGTAAAAAGAAACTTTTAATATTGTAAAATGGAATATAACACACAGCGACCAAAACTCAAGATTAACGACTACGGGCGCAATATTTACAAACTGATTGAGTATGCCAAAACAATAGAGGATCGTGACAAACGTAACAGTATGGCGGAGGCTATAGTGGATATAATGTCGCATAATAGCACCGATCCGAAGGATTCAGAAGATTACAAACGTAAATTTTGGGTTCATCTGATGATTCTTTCCAATTGGGAACTGGATGTGGATATGCCATACGAAATATCGCGTGAGGAGTCGGTGGAGTTCACCCCACGCCCATTGGGATACAATCAAGGAAAAACCCGCTACCGCCATTATGGTTCAGTGATGGAGAGCATGATAAAACGGGTGGCAGATTATCCCGAAGGGGAAGAACGCGACGAGTTGGTCGGCCTCTTGGCACATGCTATGAAACGCGATTATCTGCTTTGGAACCACGACTCGGTGGAAGACCAGCTAATCAGCCTTCAGCTCGAAGGCATCTCAGGTGGACGGCTGCATGTGCCGGAGGACTTCGAATACCATGAGGTACGCGAGTATCTGGCTGGCACCGACGACGAGCGTCGCAACAACGGTACCCGCAAGAAGAAGAAAAAGAAGAAGAAAAACAAACAGAAACAACAGCAGTTCTGATTATAAAAGGTTAGAGATTAGAGCTGAAAGGTTAAAGTCGGCCGCCTCACCCTCTTGAAGTAAGAACTAAGCATCGGCTGCCGCCCCTAGACACCTACCTAATAACCCCTGACCTCTAACCAAAAACTCTAGAATAAAGAATATGTCATCGTTCGAAATAGAAGGAGGCTACAAGCTGCATGGCGACATTCAACCCCAAGGGGCCAAGAATGAGGCCTTGCAGGTACTATGTGCTGTGTTGTTAACTGGCGAACGTGTGGTTATCGAGAACATCCCCGACATCCGCGATGTCAACAAACTCATAGATTTGTTGCAGCTGTTAGGGGTGAAGGTGCGTAGGCTCAACGAGGACAGCACCCTTCTCACCGACGGCCGCAGCTATGAGTTCCAAGCCGACGAGGTGAATCTCGATGCGCTCGAGAGCGAGGAGTTTGCCCATCAGGCCACGGCCCTGCGGGGTTCCATCATGCTCGTAGGTCCGCTGCTTGCTCGCTATGGGTGCGCTCTAGTGCCGCAGCCAGGAGGTGACAAGATAGGACGCCGAAGACTGGACACCCACTTCCTAGGTATGGAAAAGCTGGGTGCCACAGTCAGCTATCGCCGTGGTGGCTACCGCGTGGCGGCCGAAAAACTCCAAGGATGCTACATGCTGTTGGACGAGGCTTCGGTGACTGGCACCGCCAATATCATCATGGCCGCTGTCTTGGCCGAAGGTACCAGCACTATCATGAATGCCGCTTGCGAACCCTATGTTTACCAATTGTGCAAGATGCTCAACAGCATGGGTGCCGAGATTGAAGGGGTGGGTTCCAACCTGCTGACCATTCATGGGGTGAAGTCGCTGCGGGGCTGCCGTCACAGGTTGCTGCCCGATATGATTGAGGTGGGCTCGTTCATAGGCATGGCTGCCATGACCCAGAGCGACATCACTATCCGCAATGTGGGCATCGAACATCTGGGACTCATACCGCAAGTGTTCCGCCGCTTGGGCATAGAGGTGTGGCAGAAGGGCGACGACCTTTTTGTCCCGGCTCGCGACCACTACGAGATTGAGCGTTTCATGGACGGCTCTATCATGACGGTGGCCGATGCCCCGTGGCCCGGGTTCACGCCCGACTTGATAAGTATTGCGCTGGTGGTGGCCACGCAGGCCAGGGGCAGTGTGCTGATTCATCAGAAGATGTTCGAAAGCCGCCTCTTCTTTGTGGACAAGTTAATCGACATGGGCGCGCAAATCATCCTGTGCGACCCTCACCGTGCTACCGTGATAGGCTTGGATTGGGAACACCGCCTGCGCGGCGTGCGCATGTCGTCGCCCGATATTCGTGCCGGTGTGGCGTTGCTTTTGGCTGCCCTCTCGGCCGACGGCAGGAGCCGTATCGACAATATCGAGCAGATAGACCGTGGCTACCAGCATATCGACGAGCGTCTGCGGAAGCTCGGTGCTGTTATTGAAAGAATAGATTAATTAAAAGTATAGCATTATGTTTAACATATTTAAATCAAAACCGAAGGTGGCACGGCCTATTTTCGCGCCGTTAGGCACCGATATGCACTGCCATCTGCTGCCCCGTGTGGACGACGGGTCGAAGAGCGAGGAAGAGACGGTGACCTGCCTTCGGGTGATGAAGGCAGCGGGGTTTGAGAATGTCATTATCACCCCCCACTACCAGATACCCCGTTTCCCCAACGAGGAGGGGGATATCCAGAACCGCTTTGCCGACCTGAAGCTCGACATTGCCAGCCATGGCAATTATGACGGCCCCCATCTGGCGGGAGTAGCTGGTGAGTATCGTGTGGATACGGGCTTCAACGACAGGATTGCTTCCAGCAAGTTTCTCCTGGTCGGTGGCAAGTATGTGCTGGTGGAGTTCTCCCTGCACCAGCAGGTGCTGGGTCTCGACCAGGTGATGTTCGACCTCCAGATGAAGGAGTACGACATCATACTGGCCCACCCCGAGCGTTACCCTTATTACAGCTCTTCGTCCCATGTGTTGCAGCACCTGAAGGATATGGGCATCTATTTCCAAATCAACATCCTCTCCCTTTCGGGCTTTTATGGCGAAGGTCCCCGCCGTAAGGCTTTCGAGATGATTGAGAACGGATGGGTGGAGTTTATGGGCACCGATATGCACAACACCATCTATGCCCAGGCACTAATCGATGCCACCCACGACCACAAAATCGAGCGGCTGCTGGAGAAGCACACCTTCATGAACAGCCAGCTGCTGAATGCCACCGACGAGAAGGACAAGAAGTTCTGAAATGAAGTAAGAACTAAGAGTGGGCTGCCACACCTGGATAAACCCTAACCTTATAGTCTTTAGTTCACCATTATAACCTCTAACCTACAATAACCATGAACAGTCTGAATGCTATATCACCTATAGATGGCCGCTATCGTAGCAAGGTTGAGCCCCTGGCGGCCTATTTCTCCGAGGAGGCTCTGATACGCTACCGCGTGCGTGTGGAAATAGAGTATTTTATCGCCTTAGGGAGCCTGCCCCAGCTGCCCATTAAAGGCCTTTTGGCCGAACGCCCCCAGCTGCCCGACCAGCTGCGTCAGATTTACCTCACCTTCGGCGATGCGGAAGCTCAGGAGGTGAAAGAAATAGAGAAGACCACCAACCATGATGTGAAGGCGGTGGAGTATTTCATCAAACGCCGCTTCGATGCTTTGCAGCTGGAGCCCTACAAGGAGTTTGTCCATTTCGGCCTCACCTCGCAAGACATCAACAACACCTCGGTGCCACTGTCGCTCAAGGAGTGCCACGAGCAGGTGCTGCTGCCTCAGTATCAGACGGTGCTGGAGCTGCTTGAACAGCGTGCTCAGGAGTGGAAAGATGTGCCCATGCTGGCCCACACCCATGGCCAGCCCGCCTCGCCCACCTCGTTGGGCAAGGAGGTGATGGTGTTTGCCTACCGTATGCGTCGGCAGATGGAATGGTTCAAGATGCCTTTCTCTGCCAAGTTCGGCGGTGCGACAGGCAACTTCAACGCCCACCGGGCGGCATTCCCCGAAGTGGACTGGCAGGCTTTCGCCAACGACTTTGTGGCCAACCATCTGGGGCTCGAACGCCAGCAGTTCACCACCCAGATTGAGAACTACGACAACATGGCCGCCTATTTCGACAACTGCAAGCGTCTCAACGTCATTCTCACCGACTTCTGCCGCGATATTTGGACATACGTCTCAATGGAGTATTTCAAGCAGAAAATCAAAGCTGGCGAGGTCGGCTCCTCGGCCATGCCCCACAAGGTGAACCCTATCGACTTCGAGAATGCCGAGGGCAACCTGGGCCTTGCCAATGCCATCTTCGAACATCTGAGCCATAAGCTCCCCATCTCGCGCATGCAGCGCGACCTCACCGACTCCACCGTGAGCCGCAACATCGGTATCCCCGTCGCCCACACGCTCATCGCCCTGGCATCCATACAGAAGGGTATGGGCAAACTGTTGCTGAACGAGCAGGCGTTGTACGACGACTTGGAGGCCAACTGGGCCGTGGTGGCAGAGGCGGTGCAGACCATCCTGCGCTCCGTGGGATACCCCAACCCCTACGAGGCCTTGAAGCAGCTGACCCGCACCAATCAGAAAGTCACCGCACAGACCATTGCCGAGTTCGTCGAAACGCTGGAAGTGTCGCCCGAAGTGAAGCAACGCATCCGCCAGATAACTCCTCACAATTATTTGGGGTACACATTGCAGTAAGAACTAAGCGTTAAGAACTAAGGGGTAGGGTAGAAGCCATACACCGACTGCTTAGTTCTTAACACTTAGCTCTTAGTTCTTAACACTTGTTTCACCATGCCGTTCACTATGCACTATATGCGACCTTATGCTGCCCGCCTGGGGGTGTATGGGTTATGCGTGGTGCTGTCCGTGGTCTTCACCATGGCCACGGCGTTGTCGGTGGCCGACTTCCTGAAGATTCTCTTCCCGCCCAACGATGCGGCGGCCATGGTGCCTTCCACCGGGGGCGGGAGCCTGCTCTCGCAGGGGCTGCAGGAGCTCTATCTCTGGCTTGCCTCGTTCGGCCCTCGAAGGGCGCTCGTCTATTTCTCGCTGGTGCTGTTCGGCCTCTATGCCTTCAAGAACATCTTCAGCTACCTTGCCCTGACACAGATGGCCTCGGTGCGCAACCGCGTGGTGCGCGACATCCGCAACGACCTTTTCCATAAGGCCATGCACCTGCCTTTGAGCTATTACCACAACAGCCGCAAGGGCGACTTCCTCGCCCGCTTCGGCAGCGACATGACCGAGTACGAGGAGAGCACCCTCAACTCGGTGCAGCAGCTGGCGACGGCCTTGGTAAGCATGCTGCTCTATCTGGCCATGCTCTTCTATATCAGCCCGCGGCTCACCCTCTTCGTCCTCTGCATGCTGCCCCTCATCGTCTTTGTCATCTCGGGCATCACCCACCGGCTACGCCGCAGCTCGCGCGAGCTGCAGGAGCGGAATGCCTTCCTCACCTCCCTGATGGAGGAAACCATCATGGGGCTGAAGGTCATCAAAGCCTATACTGCCATCGACTTCTCCAACCACCGCTTCCGCGAGTCCAACGCGCTTTACGCCCGCCTGCGTACCCGTGTGTTGCGGAGGGTCGACCTGGCGTCGCCCGTGAGCGACTTCTTGGGCAACTGTGTGGTGGTGGGCATCCTGCTCTTCGGCTCCAGCATGGTGCTGCAGGGGGGCGGCTGGCTCACCCCTGAGCTTTTTGTCTCGTATATCATGCTGTTCGTCCTGATGATACCCCCTTCCAAGGAGCTCACCACCGCCATATCGCAGATGAAGAAAGGGCGTGCCTGTGTCGACCGGCTGAAGGACATCCTGTCGTTGGACAGCGAGGCGGACTGCGTGCCACAAGTTGCTGGCACTTTTCCTGCCGCTCCCCCCTCCGACGGGAAGCCGCCGTTGGTGGAATTCCGCCATGTGAGCTTCCACTACGGTTCGGGAGCCGAGGTGCTACACGATATTTCTCTTTCCATACCCAAAGGCAGCACCGTCGCACTGGTAGGTGCGTCGGGTTCGGGCAAATCCACCATGGCCGACTTGCTCATGGGCTTTTACAATTGCACCAGCGGCGAAATCCTCCTCGACGGACAGTCCCTCTATGCCCGTCCGCTCGCCGAGCTCCGCCGCCGTGTAGCCGTCGTCTCGCAGGAGACGGTACTCTTCAACGACACCATCCGAAACAACATAGCCTTCGGCCGCCCCGATGCCACACCGCAGCAGGTGGAGCAGGCTGCACGCATGGCCTGTGCCCACGACTTCATCATCCAGCAGCCCGAAGGCTACGACACCCCCGTGGGCGACGGCGGGCAGCTTCTGAGCGGCGGCCAACGTCAGCGCCTCAGCATCGCTCGTGCGCTGCTTTGCAACCCCGAAATACTCATCTTCGACGAGGCCACCAGCGCCCTCGACACCGAAAACGAACGGCAGGTGCAGCAGGCTCTCGACGGCCTTCTCGCACGCCGCACCTCCGGCCAGTCGCCCATCACCGTGCTGATGATTGCCCACCGCCTCTCCACCGTCCAGCATGCCGACACCATCGTCGTCTTGGAGCAGGGGAGGATAGTGGAGCAAGGCTCCCATGCCGAGCTGATGGCACACGACGGCCGCTACCGCCAGCTTGTTCAAATGCAGTCGTTACAATGAAACAGTTCCCACACATCATGCTCCTGTTCTTGCTGCTTGTGGCTGCAAAACCCCTGTCGGCACAGCCCTTGGCGTTCACCCAGGCCGTGGTGCTGGACTCCCATGTGGGGCAGCTGGGTTGGAACCGGCCTAGTGGCGTAAGCCATTTCCAGCTCTACCGCCAGATGCCCGACGAGGAAGTATTCGTGCTCGTCGCCTCATTGCCCGACACCTTCTATTTCGACACCCTCCACCGCACCCTTTGTGGCGACACGGTGAGCTATTATATCGAAGGCCTCTCCGACACCGCCACCCTCCAGTCCCCTGCCGTCGGGCTTTTCTTCCAGGACAACCAGCCCACGTCGCCCTGCTCGCTGCGGGTGTGCACTGTCGATACCCTCTTGTCGCAAATACGGCTCAGCTGGTATCCCAGCCCCGACACCGACGTCATGGGCTACTACATCTGCATGGGTTCTCCCTGCAGGGATTACGACACCGTGTGGGGGCGGCTGAACACCACCTACCTCTGTTCCGAAATACTGATTGACAGCGATGCCCACGAATACAACTTCCGCATCCTGGCTTTCGACAGCTGCTTTCAGGCCAGCCCCCTGACCCCCTATTACCATAACCCCCATCTCTCCCTCTCGGCCATCCCCTGTTCGCGTCGGCTCCACTGCTCGTGGAACCGCTACATCAACATGCCCGACAGTGTCGGGGGCTATACCCTCCATTATCAGTTCGACGGCGATACCACCTGGCACGTGCATCATGTGGGCGCCGACGGCCCTTTCGACTTCGACACCCTCATCTCTGACCTCTCTATCTCCGCCCTCCATGCCTATCTGACGGTGGACAACAGCACCGACACCCTGCATGCCCTCTCCTCCATCATCTTCTTCCAATTCGACGACTTCGACACCGCCGACTACCTGCGCATCTCCGACCTGCAATACGACGGCCGTGTGCCGTCCGTAACCCTCACCATCGATACCGACCCCCAATTCACCGGCAGCCATTGCTATGTCTATCGTGCCAAAGGCGAAAACGGCGCGATGGAGCAGATTGCCGAACTGATGCGCACCACGCCCTTGCTTACCTTCACCGACTACGACATCAGCCGCGCGGCCGGACGTTATGTCTACAAAATCGGTGTTCCAGACCTTTGCGAGTTATGGATGACCTATTCCGACACCGCCCAGCTCCTCCTCCCCGAACTCCAACCCCCAGCAGCCTATTTCCCCAACGCCATCGTCTATGGCGACCCCGACCTGGGGCGGTTCTGCCCCCATTTCGTGTCTGCGCTGAGCGAGGGCTACTCGCTCCAGATTTTCAACCGTATGGGTCAGCGCGTATTCCAAACCACCCAGATCGACGACTGCTGGGATGGCAAAGACCCTCTCGGCCACCCACTGCCCCAAGGCGTGTATGTCTATAAGTCCCACTGCCACCATACCGACGGCACCGAGAAGGTATACGCCGGCACTGTCTTGTTAATGAAATAAACACATATAGCCCTTTAATTATGAAGATTGCCCTCTACATCCGTCAACTTGATGCCGCGCTGAAACCCCAACTACAGCAGCTTGTCGACACCCTCCACCGTCATCAGGTGGCCACCGACCAAGTGTCGGACCATCTGCCCGACAGCCATTACGACCTTCTGCTCTCCATCGGAGGCGACGGCACTCTTCTTAGCTCGGTGCATCTTATCGGACATAGGGACATACCCGTGCTGGGTGTCAACTTCGGCCATCTGGGCTTCCTCACCACGGCAGGACGTGAGGACATCGACTCCTTGGTGGACGACATCCTGGCACGCCGTTACAATGTGGAACCCCGCACCCTCCTCCATGTGACTTCCAGCCATCCCACGGCCCCGCTTACCGCGCTCAACGAGGTGTGCCTGCATCGTCTGGACGACGGCCCCCTGCTGCGCACCGACCTCTATGTCGACGGCGACTTTGTGGCCACCTATGCCGCCGACGGCCTCATCGTCGCCACTCCCACAGGCTCCACCGCCTATTCCCTCAGCTGCGGTGGCCCCATCCTCACACCCAACAGCGGCTGTTTTGTGGTCACACCCATCGGTGCCCACAACCTCACCCTCCGCCCCATCATCGTGCCCGACACCGCGCACCTGCGCCTGGTCACCCATCCCCAGCAGCAGCTGTTCAACCTCAGTGCCGACTCCCGCAGGCTCCACCTGCTCTGCGGCACCGAGGTCACCCTCTCCCGCGAGGATTATACCATCCGGCTCGTCCGTCTGCACAACCAGACCTTCTACACCGCCATCCATCAAAAGCTGGGGTGGAACTTCTAGTTCACTCCCTCTCCAGCCCTTTGTCGCTTCGTTGTCACTCCTCCTTAGGACCTTCTTAGCCATCTCTTAGCTCGTTGTAGGATGCTGAATCCTAAAAATGTCCTATTATTATCTTGTTTTTAGGGTAAAAAGGGCGAAGGCGCGGTTTAGGCCGCTTTTCAACAATTTCTTACTATTACAGTGCTGTCAGCGTTGGCACAATTGCCAGAAGGCCACCGAGGCGGCACCGGCCACGTTGAGGCTGTCCACATGGTTGGACATGGGGATGATGACTCGGTAGTCGCATTGGTCTATGATATGGCGCGAGAGGCCGTCGCCTTCGGTGCCAAGCACTATGACCAGCTTTTCTTCGGCCGTCAGCCGTGGGTCGTTGATGGCGATGGAGTCGTCCACCAAGGCCAGGGCGGCCACTTTGTAGCCGTTGCGGTGCAGGAAGTCGATGCCGCCGTCGAAATAGGTCCAGGGGATTTGGAACACGGTGCCCATGCTCACGCGCACGCTGCGGCGGTTCAAGGGGTCGCAGCAGGTGGGGGTGAGGAGGAGGGCGTCGACGCCCAGGGCGGCGGCGGCGCGGAAGATGGCACCCGTGTTGGTGCTGTTGACCACGTTGTCCAGCAGGGCCACGCGGAGGAGCCGGCCAGCGGGGAGGACCGACAGAATCTCTTGTGCCGGGGGCAGCTGGGGGCGGTGCATGGCGCAGAGCACCCCGCGGGTGAGTTCGTATCCGGTGAGCGAGGCAAGCAGCTGGCGGCTGCCGGTGTAGACGGGCATATCGGGGCAGCGGGCTATGATTTCGGCGGCTTGGGTGTCGAGGAATTTTTCTTCGGTGAGGAGCGACAGGGGCTGGTAGCCTGCGTCGAGTGCCACGCGGATTACCTTGGGGCTTTCGCAGATGAAGATGCCCTTGTCGGGCTCCAGCCGATTGCGCAGCTGGGCTTCGGTGAGGCGGGCATAGGGTAGCACCCCAGGGTGGTCGAGGTCGGTTATGTGTATTATGTTCACGGCACTAAGATGTTTTGGGAGTCGGTGTTGGCGCGGAATTCGGGTGCGTAGACGCTTTGCAGGGTGCAGATGCCGTTGGCAAAGGTGCCGCTGTGACGCACCCACAGGTCGTACTCCACATAGTAGTGTTCGGGGCCGAGGTGGTCGATGTAGCAGTCGGTCCACTCGTCGCGCATGTCCACATAGTAGCGCAGGCCGTCGTTCCACTGCCATCCGCTGGTGGTGCTGGCGGGCTCGAAGGTGGCGGCACGCTGGTCGCGTAGCACCATGTTGTCGAAACCTTGTTGGCAGTCGATATCGATGTGTACGCGCACACGGTCGCCCACATGTAGCTTGTCGCCAGGGTTCAGGAGGGTGAGGCTGCCGTCGGCATTGACGCGGCTGAGGGTCTTGCGGAGCCTCATGCCGGTGCCGTTGTACTGGATGCTGTCGATGGGGGTGTCGTGGCTGTGGAACAGGGCGCCCCAGGCAGGGAATAATTGAGAATTGAGAATAGAGAATTGAAAGTTGGCTGACGCATTTGTGTATTTTTCAACGTCTATTGTTCCGCTTTCAATTTCTTGATTGTTGCATTTGATAGTGACGGTACCTTGATTGATAGTTGTGCTTGAAGGTTGGCGTAGGAGGGCGTGGAGGGCGCGGGCGGTGGACATGTCGGTGTGCCATGTGGTGCCTCGCTTGGAGGCGAGAATCCACTGCTGGATGCGGCTTACCGACTCCCAGTCGTGCAGCACGTCGGCGAAGACATCCACCAGCAGGGCAGCGGTTTCGATGGGGCGTTGGTACCAGCCGTAGCCGCTCACGTTGTTGAGCCAGTACATACCTTGGTCGTCGCTGGTGTGGGCACTCTCCTTGATGCGGTTGGCAAGGCTGACAGCCTCGGCGGTGTCGCCCATGTGCAGCATCAGCAGGGCGAGCTGACCCTGGGTGTGGAGCGATTTGGTTTCAAGGCTACGCATACGGCACAGTTGGTAGTAGAAGCGGTAGGCCTCCTGGGTGATGCTGTCGCATTCGCTGAGGGGCTTTGTATTGGAGTAAAGGCTGCGGGTGTAGAGCAGCGAGAGGTGGTCATCACCGGGCGGCGTGGTGCGGTTTTTGTCGGCAACATGCCTCTTGTAGGCATCGACGAGCATATTGTCGAGGGAATTCAGTGCTCTGATGATTTTGGCATGGGGAAAGTCGACTAAGCTTTGCAACACCGCCTCGGTTACATATCGGTTAGGCTGACCGCCACCAGGCATCCAGCTCCATCCGCCGCGGCCACCTTGAGTGTTGCTTAGTTTGTTCATATCACTCTTGGCGCGGTTGGCTGCTTGCTGGCGTTCCTTGTCGGATATGGGGGAGAGTTGCGAGATGAGGTGGTTGACGTAGATGCTGTTGGCAAGGTATATGTTGCCCGGCATGAGGAGGCGTTTGAAATGGGGTAGTGCCTCAATGGCGTATTGTATGGGGTTGGCGGTGAAGGCGAGGGTGGTGCTGTCGCCCGGTGCGGGAGAGGGCAGGGCGATGTCGAAGGTGCGGACTACCTCTTTCCCGTCCACGCTGCCGGGGACGTAGATGAGGTGGCTGGTGGTGATACGCTCGCGGTTGGAGAGGACGGGCAGCTGGCCTTGTTCACCGTCGGAGAGGTGTCCGCCAGAGGTGGTCTTATAAGCATAGACCTTGTAGTCGGCCACATGCCAGTCGGCAGGGACGGCGATACGGGCGGTGCTGATGGCACTGCTGTGGGGAGAGACGGTTAATTGAGAATTGGTTGCCGCACCCGGATAATTCTCCATTCTCAATTCTCCATTCTCAATTCCTTTCAATTCTCCATTCTCAATTCCAAATCCTACCTGCACCTCCATCACGCTGTCGGTGAGGTTGGAGACTTTGGCGCGGATTTCGATGGTGTCGCCCTGCCGCAGGAATCGGGGCATGAGGGGCTGTACCATCAGTTCTTTCTGTGCCTGGATAGTGCGGTTGAGGGTGCCTACTTGGAACTGGTCGGTCCATGCGAAGCCGTACAGCTGCCACCGTGTGAGGATGTCGGGCAGGGTGAAGGAGACGGTGGCATACCCCTCCTTGTCGCTGCGCAGGGCAGGCTCAAAGAGGGCAAGGGTGCTGAGGTTCTTGCGCACGGAAGAGGCCATATCGGTGGCAGTGCTGCCGAAATTAAACATGGGGGGTATCTCGGCAATGGCCTCTTTGGGTACATTCACGCCGGTGCGTTTGCGCACACCACCCTGCATCGTAACCATGCCGTTTTCGCCACGGGCATA
>JAFRXG010000079.1:0-5561 GCA_017441565.1 Bacteroidales bacterium
CCCGACCCCTTCTGGCTGGTCATCGACGGCGAGATGCTCCACAGCAACCGCTACCGCGTCCATAACATCAAACACGCCGTCACCTTCATCAGCCCCCGATAACTGCAAAAAAGACCATTTTATTCTACGCAGCAAAATAAATTTCGCCAATTTTGTTCTGCCGTGTTAAATAAAAGAATCCCCGCTCCGGTATCATGCGTCCGTCAATTGGTAAGCGAGAAGCCGACGCTCTCGACGGCTTTGCGCAGTTCCTCTTCTGAGGCGGTGCCTTCGATAAAGGCCTCTTTGGTCTCCAGCACCACACGGGCCGACATAACGCCGTCGACATCGCGCAGCGCATTCTCGGCAGCAGTGCGGCAGTGGTTGCAGTTCATGCCTTCGATGTGATAAATCCTTACGTTCATATTCTCGGTTGTTTTATTTTCTTCTTGCTTCTTATGGCGACGCAGCTTGGGCAATACAAGGGCATTGAGCACTAGCAGCAGCAGCGCAGTGGTACAAAGCCAGGCAAACCACGAGTCGTGCGGTGTGCAACAGCTATCTGCCACTCCCGCCACCTGCAGGCTTCCAAGGAAGTTGACATAGCCGCCAAAGTGCAGGAAGTCGATAAGGTAGCCGAAGCCCACCGCCCCAATCACAATAGATGCCAGATAGATGATGAGCGAGCGGGTGCCCAACACCTTCTTCACCACCAACATGCTGGCAAAGTTGCACGCCGGGCCGGCCATCAGCAGCACCAAGGCTGCCCCAGGGGTGAGACCCTTGAGCATCAATGCCACCGCAATAGGTATCGAACCGGTGGCACAAAGATACATGGGCACTGCGATACACAACACCAGCAGCATCGAGGCCAACGTGTTGCCCTGAAAGATAGTGAACGCATTGTCGGGAATCAGCACCGTAATCAATCCCGCCACCAAGAGGCCAATCAGAAGCCACTTGCCGATGTCGGCAATCATATCCACATAGGCGTAGTGCAGCGCCTCCACCAACTTGTTGCGATGACGCGAATGGCTGTGGCCACCACAGCCGCACTCGCATTGGTCGTCGAGACAGTGGTCGTGATGGGCACAGTCGGACAGGTCAGACTTGCCAGACGAGTCGGACTTATCAGCCTTGCCAAAGATATTGGCCGCCGCGCCACCGAAGAGTGCCGTACACAGTGCCGCCACAGGTCGGACGATAGCAAAGGGCAACCCCATCATGCCGTAGGTGGCGAGGATGGAGTCGACACCCGTCTGTGGTGTGGCTATGAGGAACGACGTGGTGGCCCCTTTAGAAGCCCCCTCCCTGCGCAGCGACATGGCGGTTGGTATCACCCCGCACGAGCAAAGCGGCAGCGGTATGCCTAGCAAGGCCGCATTCACCACCGAGCCAAAGGTGGGTTTGGAGAGATATTTGTTGTATAGTTTCGACGGGACAAACGAATGCAACAGCCCCGCAAAGAGGAAGCCCAACAGCAAATAGGGCGACATCTCGTTGATTAAGTGGATTATCTCTTGCATTTCAATCTTATTTTTGATAATGCAAAAATACAACAATTACACGATATGACAATTACAAACTAGTAGTTATTTACTCTTACACAATACCTAATCATAATGAAAAGGGTGCTTTGAGCAACTCAAAGCACCTTTCAAAAAGCATACAACGGCCTACTTGAATGCGTTCTCCGACAGGCCTTTGCCGTCAATCTTGAGGTCTTCCATGTAACTGGGCACCTCGCGGCCAAGGTACTTGTCCACATACAGTTTGGCCAAGTACTGACCCAGCATGAAGCCGTGGCCACGTAAGCCGGTGCAGAGGCCTACCTCGGGGTCGACGATGTAGCGCGGCTCGGTGTAGCGGCCAGCCCACACGGCCAGGAAGCCCACCTCGCGCAGGTTGGGAATCCACTCGGCAAACACCTCGGAGACTATCTCCAGGAACTCTTTACTGTTGTATTTGATGTTCTGGCGTGCCTCGTAGGCATCGGTGTCGGGGCTGGCGCAGCCTATTATCTGGCCTGTATGCCCCCACTGCTGGCCGTAGACGGCACTGAAGCCCTTGTAGTGGCGACGGTCGATAATCATGTCCAACGGACCACCGTTGGGCCCCATCATAGGCAGACGGCGCGTGATGAAGGCCTGGTGCTTGACGGGGTAGAGGCCGGTGTCGAGGTCGAGCTGGTCGATAAATTTCTCAGCACCCCAACCCATGGCGTTGACAAAATGGTCGCAGGTGTACTCGATATAATGACCCTCGTGGTTACGCACCAAAGCCACATAATGCCCGCCCACCTTTTGCACCTGCAGCAGTTCGCAGTCCTCATAGTAGCGACCACCATTATCTACACCAATGCCGCGGATGTAGTCGATGACGCGGCCCGGAGTGGCCTGCCAGCAATCGCGCGTGATGAGGGCATGGCTGTAAGTGTCACGGCTGTCGTCCCACAGGGGCGAAATCTCTTTCTTGAAGTCCTTGCGCTCAATCATATAAGCATCGCTCCAGGCGCGGGAGGCATCGAGTGACTTGTAAGTGGCCTCGTCATGTACCAAGTTCACATAATGCGTGAGGTGGTAGTTGATGTTATACACCTTCTGCATATCCTTGAATATCTCGTGGTTGTGGACGGCAATGTCTGCGATGTCGGGATTGGAGAAAGCAGGACGGCCGCCGCCGATGCAACGCCATGAGGCTCCGCGGCTGTAGTTAATCATCACCGGATGTTTGCCCGCCTCGGCGAAGTAGCGGAAGAGTGCACTGCCCGCGATGCCGCCGCCAGCAATCAGCACCTCGACCTGCTCCTTACGCACGTCGTTCATCTTTGGGAAGACAAACACCTCCTTGGTCTGACCGTTGTAGAGGTCGCCCAAGGTCACCTGGTTCGACAAAGGCGCACGGGGCGTGGCGTCGCCCACCAGCTCGATGCCGTAGCTGCGCAATATCTGACGGGCGCGTGGGATGCAGCGTTTGCCGCGGCAGGGACCCATACCCAGACGGGTGATGTGCTTCAGCTCGTCGACCGAGATGGTCTTCCGGTCGCCCAGCACCTCCAGCACACGGTCCAGCTTGATGTCCTCGCAGTGGCAGACGTATGCCTCACCCTCAACGGGATACACTGGCTTCATCTCCAACGGCTCGGGATATTTCTCTTTGACGATAAAGCCCTTGATGTCGGTCATAACGGGGTTGCCGCTCACCTTCACGCGGGCCACATGGGTCTTGTTGGGTTTCTTCAGTATCTTCTCGATGACACCCTCCCCTATCTTGGCTCCATTATTGTCGACCAAGAAGACCTCGGCACCTTCTGCCACCTCATATTCGATGGGCAGGAAGCAGACACCCTTCTGTAGGTCGGAGCCAAAGATGGCCAGGCCGGGGCAGTTGCTCACGCACTGCATACAGCCGATGCACTTGTCGTAGTCCACCGTCGGGGTGGTGTTAGTGGCGGGCTTGGTGATAGCCCCCTGGGGACAGCTGAACGAGCAGGGGTTGCAGGCAAAGCCGTAGAGGCAGTCCAGTTGCACAAACGGTTTCATCTTCATGCGCTCGGCGGTGGGCAGGTTGGGTTTCTCAAGTATGCGGATGGGGTGTTGCTGCGAGTCGATATACTGGCGTGAAATTTCCAAGTAGTCGTCGTAATTGTAGCGGATGCCCATGGCCTGAGCCACCTCGTAGGCAGCCTGTTTGCCACGCAGCACCGCGCTGGTGCCCTCGCCGATACGTATGGCATCGCCCACGCCGTAGGTATTGTGTCCAAACACCTCGCGACCCTTCACCAGCAGCTGGCTGTCGGGGATGAGGCCGGTACAGATATTGATGATGTCAATGCCGTCAATCACCTGCTCCGTGCCGGGGACGGCCTTGAAGTTCTCGCACTTGGCTATCACCGCACCCGTCACACCTGTATGGTCGGCATTGGGTATGGCGCGCACCAACGTGTAGCCCGTCATGATGGGAATGCCCAGACGGCGCACACGGTTGGCCTGCACCGGGAAACCACCCTCGCGAGGCATGGCCTCGATGATGGCCTTGATGGTGGCACCAGCCTGCATGCCCTGGTAGGAGGTCAGGTAGCCTATGTTGCCCGCACCCACGGTCAGCACCCTCTTGCCAAGCAGCGTGTGCTCCTGGTTCATCATCTTCTGGAACACGGCGGCAGTGTACACACCCGGCACGTCGTCGTTCTCAAACGTGGGCATAAAAGGCACCGCGCCCGTAGCCACTACCAGATGCTCCGCATCCACATATCCCACCTCGCCGGTGACAATATTCTTGATGGCCACCCGACGACCTTCCAGCAAGTCCCACACCGTGTTGTTCAGCAATATGCCCTCGTGGCTCTCGCCTGCCAGTGTCTTGGCGATGTCGAAGCCGCGCATGCCGCCGAACTTCTTCTCTTTCTCGAAGAAGAAGAACTGGTGGGTCTGCATGTTGAACTGACCGCCAATCTTAGCGTTGTTGTCAATCACGATGTTGTCGATGCCGAAGGCGTTCAGCTGCTCGCGGCAGGCCAAACCCGCCGGACCGGCACCGATAATGGCCACCTGGGTCTTATAAATCTTCACTTCACGCGGCTGCTGGGAACGAATCTCGGGCACTTCGCTGACACCCGACTCAATGCGGCATACTTCTTTCACACCGTCGACCAGTGTGACACATATACGACGCACTTGTCCGTCAACAAGCATCTCGCAGGCGCCACACTTGCCGATACCGCAGTTCAAGCTACGATTGCGACCGTCAAGGCTATGGCTGTGGACTGGGAAGCCGGCCTGATGCAGCGCGGCGGCTATGGTATAACCTTTTCGGCCCTGCACTTTCTTTCCGTCATAAACAAACTCCACCATCTCGCTCTGCGGGATGTCTAAGATAGGATGTGTTTCAATCTTGTACATACTTGCGTTTATTATTTGTGTTTGAGCGCATAACAAATATTTTCGCGCCGTCATCGATTTATTAGCGGATGCAAAGGTACGCATATTTTTCAAATGCACAAAATATTTAACATTTCAAGCCCCACAATTTGAAGAAAGAAGTAAGAAGAGAATGTGTGAACGTGTAAATGTGTTAGTCAAATTGCTGCCGCACCAAGATTACTCTATCCCCTAATCTCTAACCTATTTAAACGAATTAACGCAACTGGCGGCCTTTTAACAGAAAAGGCCTCTTTTTTGCCATCCTCTTTCCGGGTTCAGCCTTGCCTTCTTCCGCCCCGCACACTCCAGTATGGGGGCACGGGGCGGGGTGGGCAGGGTGCGTTAACTCGTGAATGAGTGAACGTGTCAATTCTTGAATGTGTTAATTCGTTAATCTTTGATTGCGCCAGCACTCAAGCATTTACACATTCAAGCATTGCTTGATTGTTTGATTGCTTTATTGTCTGAGTAATTTGACTGCGCCAGCACTCAAGCATTTACACATTTAAGCACTCAAGCATTAACAGGATTGTTTGATTGTTTTAGTATATTGACTGCGTCAGCACTCAAGCATTTACACATTGACTCACTTTATTTACTTTTTTCAGCGGTGTTCGCGGCCTTCGGCTCAAGCATTTAAGCAATACAACAATTCAGGCA
>JAFRXG010000080.1:0-14217 GCA_017441565.1 Bacteroidales bacterium
GATAGCAAGCCCAGGTGGTGGAATTGGTAGACACGCTACTTTGAGGGGGTAGTCGCCGTAGGGCGGTGCAAGTTCAAGTCTTGTCCTGGGCACAGAAAAAGAGCAACGCAGGTTGCTTTTTTTTACCACCAAGTGCCAAGAGAGGGAACTCTACCAGATGCCCGGGTGGCGGAATTGGTAGACGCGCACGTTTCAGGTGCGTGTTCCGAAAGGAGTGCAGGTTCAAGTCCTGTTCCGGGCACCAAAGAGATTTTGCAAGTAGTTCTAAATGAGCGAAAATGCAAAATCTTTTTTCTTTTATATCCCAATCTTGGCCACTTTTTCGAAAAAGGGGATGAAAATGGGGTGTGCTTTTCGGCACACCCCACACATATTGTCGTAGCGTAATCAAAACAATGATTAGAACGGAATAACTGTATCACTCAGAGTGGAAAGAAGTAGAAGTCCCCCAATTTTGTACTAAATATGTGGGGGCAGGGTCAGAGGTTGGTCTCGCGGAGGAGACGCAAAACCTCATCGGCTGTGACTTGGGTGAAGATGTCGGCATCTTGGAGGAGGGCATCGGCCATGGAGCGTTTGTTTTGGTGCAAGCGGATGATTTTCTCTTCGATGGTGCCGGCGGCAATGAGGCGATAGACCGTGACAGGGCGTTGCTGACCGATGCGGTGGGCGCGGTCGCTGGCCTGGTCTTCGATGGCAGGATTCCACCAAGGATCGAGGTGTATGACATAATCGGCCGCCGTGAGATTGAGGCCGAGGCCACCAGCCTTGAGACTGATAAGGAAGAGGGGGGTGTCGCCTGTTTGGAATTGCTTGACCAGTCGGCTGCGCACCTGTGGAGAAGTGCTACCGTCGAGGTAGAGGTATGGCACTTTGGCACGGTCGAGCTCTTGGCACACCAAGGCCAAGTGGGAGGTGAACTGGCTGAAGACCAAGGCGCGGTGGGCAGACTGGAGCAGGTTGCCCACCAACTCCATGAAGGCTTGTGTCTTGCTCGATGCTATGGGCAACTTGTCGTTGATGAGACGGGGATGGCAGGCAGCCAAGCGAAGCCTGGTTATTTCGGCAAGGGTCTGTAGAGGGGTTTTGCCGCCCTCCTCAAGGTTGGCAATGGCTTGCTGCCGCAGGTTGTCGTATAGAGCCTTTTCTTCGTTGCTGAGTTGTATGCGGATGGTGATCTCGGTTTTTTCGGGCAGTTCGGAAAGTACGTCCTCCTTGGTGCGACGCAGCATGAATGGGGAGAGAATGCGGCGCAGTAGACGCTGCCGTTCGGTGTCGTGGTCGCGCTCAATGGGGATAATGAATCGGTCGGTGAACTGCTGGAAGGTGCCGAGGAGACCAGGGTTGGCGAACTGGAAAAGATTCCAAATCTCGCTGAGGTGGTTCTGGAGGGGGGTGCCGGTAAGCATGAGGCGGAAGTCGGCCTGAAGCAGCATTGCCCCTTTGGACGTCTGGGTGTCGCGATTTTTGATGGTATGGGCTTCGTCGAGTACGACAGTAGTCCAGTTGCGGGAGGTAAGCGTTTCGGTTTCAGTAACAAGAAGACCATAGGTTGAAAGAACCACGTCGCCAGCTTCGGCTTCTTGAACAATCGTGTTGCGGTCGGTCACTTGGTTTAGTACTTTGACCGTGAGTGCGGGGGCGAAGCGACTTAGCTCTTGTTGCCAGCCAAGGAGTACGGAGGTGGGCATCAACACCAGCTGTGGGCCAAGGGCTGCCCTCGACTGCATGAGGGTGATGCTCTGGAGGGTCTTGCCAAGTCCCATGTCGTCGGCCAGGCAGGCTCCTGCTCCCCAATGCGCCAGTCGGCTCATCCAGAGGAAGCCTTCCTGTTGATAGGGCCGCAGCTCGGCGTGTATGTTGGAAGGCAGGGGGAATTGTTTGTCGCCAGCTTCGGCAATGCGACTCATTAGGTCGCGAAAATTCTTGTCGGCGTTGACCTTCACGCCCAACTCTTCGAGGCCGGCGAGTTGCATGCCGTTCATTGTTGATACTTTCAATTGCTTGGAACTGCGCCCTACAAGCATTTTGTCGATGGCCTGCAGCTGCCGACGGAGCCGTTCGCTAAGGGACAGGTATTCGTCTCCTTGAAGGCGTATGTAATTGCCCTCGGCATTGCGGAGCAATTCAAGGAGGGTCGCCACTTTCAGTTTTTCTTTCTCACCGATGGTTACTTCGCCCTCTATCTCAAACCACTGCCCTGCTGAGCTGATGCGAAGGCGGAGCATATCGGGCGTAATCATGGGTTTGACAAGCCGCATTTTCACCCCTTGCGGCCATTCGACATAGGCTGTCTCGGGATGTTGCCGCACCCAGTCGAGCAGGGTGAGGCACTCGCGCGTATCGAGCAAACGGGCACCATCAAGATCTTCACTTTCGCAGCTGTTGGCGAGCATATCGTTGACAGCCTCAAGGTTCTGGTGCTCGGCTTGGAGGTTGCGCTCGGTCTGTACTCTTTCGCCATTGATGGTAGTGCTGACAACAGCCATGCCCTCCCCCGGTTTCTGATAGGGCGGGGTGTCACCGAAAGGCTTGACAGTGAGGTGGACGCTGAAGAGCTGTTCTTCGTAAGGGGCAACTTGTACCGCCACAAGCGGGTTGGCTTCCACACGGCGTATGTCGGTAGCATTCTTGAGCAAGGGACTCATTACAGTGAAGTCGACGCTGAGGGTCTGAAGCAATTCGGTCAGCTGTTTCTTGCTTTCCTTTGGAAAGAGAGGTATTTTGCAGAGGAGCTCTATGATGTGTATCTGTTCGTAGCTGGCATGGATGATGGTGAGTTGCTTGTCGCCTTGCTGAGTGATGCTGTAGTTGGAGTCGCGCATTTGCTTCATATCCACATTGGTGCTTACGGCATAACCGCTGCCAGAGGGCTGAACCAGTAACTGCAGGGGCTCTTCGATGATGTCTATCTTTTGTCCGCTGATGGCATTGAACACGGTAGGACAACCCACTAATGCTGCGAAGACCTCTTGACCCGAGAGGTATAAGTAGTTGGAGCCGTACCAGTCATAGCCATCGACCAGCGAAGCCACCTTGTGGTCTTGGGCGTTGAGGCAGGGCTGCTGGGCAAAGTTCTTAAGTGCAATATTGCGACCGCGCGACCAAGTGATGCCTCCATCCTTGGACTTCTGTAGTTTGGGCTGTACGCTGTAGTCCTTGAGGCCTACAAAATAGGCAACGCGCTCCATCTCCAACTGCTTAACTTGCTTCCTTTTGGCGTTGGCTTCGGCATTCCCCGTATACTTGATGATTTGGTTGATTACTTTTTCCCATTCCTGCATAACCTTGGCCTGGGGCATCATGGTAGATGCCAGCCCCGTCTGACGGAAGAGCTTTGACTGGAGAGGCTTCAGCTGGTCGAAATCGTCGCTGTAAAGGAGTTTAAGATAGTCGTAGTCATGTTCGGCAACGAACTTCTCCCATGGGTCAAAAAGGTGTTGTAGACTGTGGAGGTGGTAATGTTTGGCAAAAAGCGCGGTCATCACTCCGCTCATCGGGTCGCAATATTTGGGCAATGGGTGTGTATCGTAGTATTCAGTGGCATCACCCCTCAAATAGTGGTGGAGTGCCACGAGCATGGGATAGCAGCCGAAGGCTTCGAACAGAGACTTTCGCTTCAGTATTTTCTCGCCAGCTTTGGCTGCCTTTGGGTCGTTGGACAGGCCAATAGCCACGGCGTAGGCCATGTTGGGCCAAGCATCGTCGAACACCAGCAGTTTGAGCTCTTTCAACAGCGTGGAGAACTCGATGTAGCTGTCCGTTGGTTTGTTCTGGTGGAGTAGTAAGATGGCATGCAGCATCCTGTATCTTATTCCGCCCTCCTCCATCTGGGAGAGAAGCTCGACTATCTGGCCTGTTTTGGGCACCTCGACCACAAAAAGGTACAAATCGAGCATTTTCCGACGCATGGTCTCGCTTAGGTAGGGATTCTCGAAGAAAATCTGTCGGACAGAGACCATGTCGTCGCTCATGTCGAACAACTTCCATTTAGGCACGATGTCATTGATATATATCCACATAAGAAGTTCGTCGTCGAGCCTTTGGACAAAAGGTATGCAATCTTTCTGCCTAATAAGATAATTCATCACATGCATAAACCTTGGGTCCACCAGCAGCTCTTTCAAATCAAGACCTCTTAGTTTCTCTTCATAAGGAAGGTTGTGCAGGAAGAGTACGAGGGCGGTAGCGAATTTTTGGTACTCCCGTTGCTGATTCTTATCTTTACTAAAGAAGAGGTCGGTGTTCATATCGCTTATCAGAGGCAATCTTTCGGGGTCAATGGCTCGCAACACTTCGAGCAGTCTGTCCATTTTGATAACCTTGGTCTCCATCCAAGGACTACTATCCGATTCGGAAACCAAGAAACCGGCCTTGACAAATTTCCTTACCTCATTGTCGACGGCGTACGGATTGAGGTTGAATTGCAGGCAGAACCTGTGCTGTAGATTGTAAGAATAGCCTATCAACGAGCACGCAATGGCTTGAAGTAATGGATGGGTCAAATCAACGACATCCGTTTGAGTCTTTTTTTTATTCATGGTGGCCCAGCTGTTGTGAATGAATGAGCAGTTTGCTGTTGGCCATTTGGGAATTCGGCTGCATAATCTAAAATATGACAGTGCCTTCCGCAATGCCCCCAAGCAAAAACCTATTTCTATATTTGGCTGCAAAAGTACGAAAAATATAGCAAATCGACAGTTATTTTTCGCTCCTATGCTATATTTGCCTGATTTTTTAACAGCCTCAGAGAGACTGGATCTCAAAAACAAATTAGTAGAACCCACTTTTAGCGTATCAAATTTGTTGTTTTTTCGCCACCCTCATTTTATTGTAATGGAAAAAAGTTGTATCTTTGTGCATCCGTTAAAGAGAGTACTCGACACCATATAGTAATTGATATGAAGAGGATTATATAGACAGAACTGGCCACTGCTATCTGGCAAAAAGTATAGACTGACAATAACACAAACAATCAAATACTAACAATTAAAACCAAACAACTATGTTTTTCCAAGTTTATGGGGCAAATGCCTGTATCCAATGGGTGATGCTGCTTGTCGTCCTGGGTGGCCTGATTCTCTGGAATGAGTTTGCACGGCGCACCAAGATGGGCGGCGCCATCACCTTCTTTGTCATCCCGGTGCTGCTGACGGTCTACTTTGTGGCCATCGCCATCGGTGCGCGTACCGGGGCGGAATGGGCCCTGAACAACCAGACGCACATCTACATGAACGGATGGTTCCACTATGCCAAGCTCTATGCGGCACTCACTGGCTGCATCGGCTTCATGATGATTAAGTACAAATGGGGTATCGGTGCCAAGCACTGGTTCAAACCCTTCCCCTTCGTCATCGTAGCCATCAACATCCTTATCGCCGTGGCTTCCGACTTCGAGAGTGCCGCAATGGGATGGAACAAATGGTGGCTCAGCAGCGAGGGTGTGTGGCTGTATGGCGGCTGGCACAACGTCTTCAACGGCGTGGCCGGTATCCTCAACATCTTCTGTATGACCGCCTGGTGGAACGTTTATGCTTCCAAGGACAAAAAAGACATGATATGGGCCGACATGACGTGGGTCTACATCGTTATCTACGACATCTGGAACTTCGCCTACACCTACAACTGCCTGCCTACCCACAGCTGGTACTGCGGCATTGCCCTGTTGCTGGCCCCCACGGTGGCTGCTCTGTTGTGGAACCGCGGCGGCTGGATTCAGAACCGCGCCAACACACTGGCCATCTGGTGCATGTTCGCACAGGTGTTCCCGCTCTTCCAAGAGACCTTCAAGGACGGTCGCCAGTGGTACAGCTGGGCTGTTCTGCCCGTGCAGTATCCTGAGGGGGTGGAGACCATCAAACAACTCTACAACGTCGCCGGAGGCGATGCTGCCGCTGTCGGAACCACTGTCAACACAGTGGCCGCCAACCCCACGATGATGACCCTGATTAGCGCCTTGGCCTTGGTGACCAACATCATCGCCCTCACCTACATCATCTGCGTCTCGAAGAAGCGTCACATCAATCCTTACAAACAGGATGTCTTCGTCAACCAGAAGTACTACAAGGACGCCATGGCCCGCGCCGACGTGGATTGACGACTGCCTCGCCTAGCGAAGTGCCCTAGGGATAAATGCCCCGAGGGTACTTTTTTTTGTCGGCTCACAACAGTCGTCCTTTTTTGACAGAGGGATGCAGCAGCTTCGTGGCGACTCCACAAGCCTCGAGACGAAAGGTTAATTTTTCGCAAAGACGGAGGCGCGGGAGAGATTTTCTACTTTCTATACTGAGTCCCCATGCGACAAAGAATAATTGTAAAGCGCACTATGCCAGTTGTCTGCTACGACTATGCTAAAAAAAGGAGCTCCTTTTGGGGCGGGAATGAAAAAAAAGTCGTATATTTGCCGATAATTTCTAACGACCTCTCGGCAGGCAAGAGGGTTCTCCCTGTCGCGACGGCTAAGATTAATAATCAGAACCCACCGTAGATGTTTATGTCCGAAATAACCACTCATGAGCAGAATGTTGCCACAAGGACGATTGATTTCGACTTCGACTTTAAAGGCAACATAAACGGCATCGAAGTCATTAAGACCAAAGGTGACGGCGATGTTAGTACCACAAAAGATAGGGGGACGTGGGCCAGCGTGAGAGCAAACCTTCAGTTTCTGCTTGACCAGAGGAAAGTGAGGCTCAAATTGTGCTATAAAGTGGAAGAATGCCAAGGCGACCAGACCGTCCTCTATTTCGATGCCATGAAAGAGTACAGCTTTGAAGACTTCTACAATGTGGGTGTGTTCGACCGGTACGAGAACAATGGCCGGGTGCATAAGACCAGCATCCCGACAGACATAGAAATAGTCGGCAGCTACGGGGATGCCTATGTGATGTCGTCTTTTGTCGGCGAGCACCACGAATACATGAAACCCACCCCGTGGAACCGCGAGAAGGCCAAGCAAACACTGGGCTTGCCTTATAGTATGCTGCCTGATGAACAGCTCAAAAAGACTCCCTTGAACAGTGTGGTAGAAGCCCGTACCAGCGTCATTCAGGCATGGCTCCCGGTGGATAATCTGAAGATGAAGGTCGACGGCACCGGCAACGACCTCGCCGGCCAAGGCAATATAGCCATCAGTGGCAAAGTGGTGTTCACCCTGAAACGCACCGACAGCATCAATGTGGTCACCATTGTTGAAGATATTCAGAACGAAGGTGTTCAGCCGGTGACCCAAGGCAACGAGAACAAGGTGGAAAAGTTCAGCCATGTGGTCGACAGCGCCTTCTGTCGCGGGTATGACATCTGCAAGAGCTACGCCGACTCCAGTTCCTGTAGGGATTTTGTGCTGGACTATAAAAAGTTGAACGAGTACAAGCGCATCAAGTTCGACCCCAACGGCGGTCTCGATTCATACATTGTGTCTGGCGAAGGATTGTCGGAATACACCTCAAGCCTCGAACGGCATATTAATCTGAAAGTGGCCGGTGGGGCAAAAGGAGCCTCCTTCTCAAGCGAGACAGACATGACCTTCAATGTGAGCAAGAAAGAGAAAGCAGGTTATAAATACCTTACCCAAAAGGACATCTACTATAAGCAGACATACACTGTGGCAGGCCATGGCGCGCCTAACCAGTTGACGGGCTTCCTCTCCCCGCTCTTTCTCGACGACCTCAAAAAGCTCACCCCTGTCGGCATTATTGAAAAGTATGGCACCCATGTGGTGCTGGGCATGAGGGTCGGCACCAGCTTCTACTACCACATGAAGTACAGGGAGAGCATGTTGGACAAAAGCACCGCCTCTACTTTCAAGAATGTCTCCAGCATCAAATACGACAAGGAAGAAGGCGGGGTGTCAAAGAATGGCGTGTCGAATGAACAGTCGAAAAGCCACGACATCTACCAAGACCTCAAGGACAGCAATGGGGGCAAGATGACGATGGAAATGCTGAAAGAAATCAACCAGTACTATGCGAACGCCAAGAAAACCACGCCTGAGCAGGCCGCAGAAAACAAGAAAAAAGGTAAAGGCATATTTTTCAGTTTGGAATCGGCCTACGAGGAGAACCGTGCCAGTTCGCTGCTACAGGAAGACAAGTCGACCGAAATCAGCTGCTCGGGACATGGTGGCGACGAGACACTCCTGGCAAACGTGTCACGCAACAACGACCCCGCAACCTATGAAAAATGGCGTGCCAGCGTGAACGAGTCCAACTGGTGCTTCTGCGATTTCGTCCCCGGCACCCTGGTACCCATCTATGAGCTGATTCCCGCGGGCTGCGGTTGCACCGCTCAGGAAATCAGGCAGGCCTCCGAGGCATACCAAGTGGCGAACTCGAGGGTCGCCGAGCCTCTGTATAGGGATATCGTGTATGCCTCTTTCGACACCTCTGGAAAGAGAAATACCGAGAATGCCTATCAGGACGCGCTTGACCAAGGCGACAAAAGCGCCGACACCGAAATCGATTCAAAAAAAGGCAAAGATATATACTGGAAGCTGCGCGTGGAGCTGCTCAACTTCGATGAGGACAACACATGCGGCTTCAGCGTCTCCATCAAGGTCTTCGAAGGCGGCCGAAGTGGCTCGAAAACGGTCTTGTTCAACCACAAGTCAGATGTCATTATGAAACCTGAAGGCTGCAGCCGGGCTCTGATTGACACCGATAAATTGGGCAAAACTTCGGTCTTCACTGCCGAAGGCGATTGGATTGGTCAATTCCACGGCTGGCAGGATGCCACCTCCGATGTGAGGAAGACCGCCAGCAAGGTGTTCGACTGCGACAACGGAGTCTACGTCATGCTCGACGGCCCAGGAGACGATCTGGACCACATCGGTGTCAAAGGCAAGCTGATAATCCCCATTATGGCTTATTGATTGATACTAAGTCGTCATGAAAGAAAGGGCCTCCCGCCGCGGGAAGCCCTTTCGTCGTATTCGCGATGAGTGCTTTCTCGGCCCCCCATAGCTGTGGGTTCGCCCCTTCTCTGTCAGAATTAACTTCTCTCCTCGGTCGTTTTTAGGCTCAGAATACTTAAAACGATTCCCGAGTTGTCGTAGATTTGTTCTAAAAAACCCCTTCCCGGGGCGGATGGGGCATGGTGCGCTAGTAGATGGTCAGCGCGATGGGGGTGTCGGAGTTGGAGAGGCGGAGGAGGTACTGCCCGGCGGGGAGCGCGGCGAGGGGTATCCTTATGGTGCGCTGGGCGACAGGGACAAACAGGGGGCGGCTCATCACCTGCCGGCCCATCAGGTCGTAGAGGCTGCAACGGAGCCAGCCTGTCTGATGCCCAGGTATTTCCACGTCCACATAGTCGCGGGCGGGGTTGGGGTAGACTCGGGGGGCGGAATCGCCGCTGGCGGGCAGGGCGAGGAGTTGCTCCATCTGCATGACGAAGTGGTAGGGGCGGCGTTTCAGGAAACGGTCCATCTTGCCGACGGCCTTCTTCCATTGCGCCACGCTGGCGGGGCGGTTGAAACGTTGCGACTGCCATTCTATTTCAGGGGCGATGGCCTCCTGGTCCTTTTCCAGCAGGGGGGAGGTGCGGGAGTAGTCGAAGGTGGCGGCGAGCTGGTACATCCTCCGTCCAAAGCGTTCCACGAAGTCGGGCGACTGCAGGAGACGGCGGAAGCAGAGGGTGGCCTGACGGCTGCTGGGCCATGTGTCGTCGCCCTGATAGACCATCCGTTCCGTCATGTCGAGGTCAGGACTGCCGAACCCCGCGTCGCCGTCGAAGAATATCCACCGCCAGGGCTTCGAGTGGTGCTGGTAGCAGCGCATATTGTTGGCGGGCCAGTCGGTATTGGTGATGAAGGCTTCGAAGAGTTGATAGTCGATAAAGTCGTCTATGTCAATCAGCGAACAGAGCCGTTGGTACTGCAGGGTGTCGGCGAGGTCGGCGGTCTCGAGCCATTGCATCAGGTTGAGGAAGTCGTCGCTGTTGCCGTTTTCCACTATCCCGTCCCATGCTCCTATGAGGTTGACATCGTCGGCATCCACATCGTCGCGCTGTTCGATGAGCCGCTCGTCGGGGGCTTCCTGCAGGAAGTAGATGCCCCAGTATTCGCCGTTGAGAAAGAGCGTTACAGGGCGCGAGGCCAAGGAGGCGCAGCGGAGCGGGCGGGCCAGCTGATGGGCCAGGAGGTCTTGGAGGCCGGCACCGGTCCATGCCGCGCGGAAGGGCTTTAGCACCAGCCGCTTGAACGAAGTGTAGCCCACCTCGTCGTATAGGGGGCACTGTATCTTCTTCTCGCCATATTCTTTGCGGGCGTAGAGCTTGAGGGGTTTCTGCATATAGCGGCGAGTCTTGGTTCCATGCACACGGAGGCCCAGCGGTTGGGCGAAGCCGGTGTTGTCCAGCTCATAGAACTCCACATGGGCCAGGCGTTCCCACTCGCGGCCGTGCTGGTTGAAGTTGCCTGAATAGTACTCGTTCTCCGGGTCCCACCTGTTGGGGCTGAATATGCCGCTGTCGGGGTCGAAAAGCATCTCGTGGTCGAGGGCGATGGAGAGGACGGGCAGCTGCGGCTCGCGGCCAAGGAGGTCGGCCACAAGATAGGTGCGGGTGGCGGTGGGGCCGGCCTGTTCCCCCTGCTTGTCGAACGCGGCGGCACGCAGCACGATGGCGTGGCGCACCTCCTTGGGCGGGTTCCACAGGTCGTCGGGTGCGTCGGGCATGAGGAAAATGTCGCGTGAGGAGTAGAGCGAGGGCGAGAGTTCGAGGGGGTGTTGGTAGAGGGGTGAGGCGGGGGTGGGGGAGGAGCCGTCGGTGGTGTAGTGGATGGCCAGCCCTTCGGCGGCGGTGAGCTCCAGCGTGAAGGCATGGGGGTAGAAGCCGCCGGGGGCGGAGAAGGTGACTTGGGCATGTGCGGCATCACCTATGAGCGCGGTGGCGCACAGGACGAGGAGCTGTATGTGTTGTCGGGCGGTCATGGGCGGGATGGGGTGTGGGGAGGGCTAACTGCGGAATTTGAACTGCATGATGCGGTCTACATCGGGGCTGATGTGCATCCGGCGGATGATTACAACGCTGAGGATGCCGAAGAAGAGGGTGCGCACCAGGGCTTGACACACGACGGACGACAGCCCTGTCCCCCAGTGGTCGAAGAGGGGTGTGAGGACCCACTGCCAAAGGGCGTTGAGGGCGAAGAGCAGCAGGGTGAAGGCGACCACGTGGATTTGCTTGGCGCAGAAGAGGGAGACGTGCAGCCTGCGCCAGAGGAGCAGCAGCAGGGGCACGAAATAGACGATGTAGGCTAGCAGGGTGGCACAGGCCGAGCCCGCCACCCCCATGCGGGGTATGAGCCAGAGGTTGAGCCCGATGGCGGAGACGGTGAGCAGCGAGATGAAGAGGAGCGAGTAGGTGTAGTGCTTGGAGAAGTTGAGTATGTTGGTGGAGATGCTGAGGGTGGAGTTGAGTATGTTGGCTATGCCGAGGAAGAGTACCACGCCCATGCCCGAGGTGTATTGCTCGCCGTTGGGGATGAGGGCGAAGAGGGGCACGAGGTTGATCCAGATGAAGAAGAAAATCATGCAGGCCACCAGCAGCTGGTGGAGCGACACCTGCTGCCCCAGCCGGTTGACCTCGGCGATGTCGCCTTTGGCTATGGCCTGCGAGATGATGGGGCTGGAGATGGCCCCCAGCGAGCGGTAGGGGATTTCCACCACGTTGGCTATGTAGCAGGCTATGGTGTAGACACCGGCCAGCTGTAGGCCCTCCTTGGCAAGGAACAGCGAGTTGAACAGCTTGATGTTGCCTGCCAGGACGGTGGCGGTCATGAAGAAGGTGTAGCCCGCCACCTCGCGCAGCAGCCGCCGGTCGACGAAGTGCCAGTCGGGTTTGAACGATATGCGCCCCAGCGAGAGGAGGTAGAAGAGGTTGATGAGGGTGGCCACCGCGTAACTGGAGCAGAAGAGGATGACGAAGAGGTCGAGCGAGATGACGCCGTGGCCGTAGAGCAGGTAGGTGGTGAGGTTGAGGAGGCGGATGACCACTTCGCGTACAAACTTGGGCAGGGCGATGTGGAGCAGCACGCTGGCATTGGTTTCGAAGACCGTCATGTACAGCACAAAGAAGGTGAGGGGCAGCAGCAACCCCACGTAGTCGGCCAGCATGGGGGCATCCTTGGAATAGTAGCGGACGACGTCGCCCTTGAAGAGGAAGAAGAGCAGTGCGATGACGGAGAAGCCGATGAAGGGGAGGATGAGTGTCCAGCCGAAGAAGCCGTGGTCGCGGCGTTCGGGGTCTTTGAAGCGGGGGTAGAACCGGAGGATGGAGGCGTTGGTGCCCAGCTGCGCCAGCCCGGCAAAGAGCATGGCGGCATCTACCATCACACGTGTGAGGCCGATTTCCTCCTGCGTCAGCAGGTCGGTGACCACAAAGAAGGTGGTGATGGCTCCGATGAGGACGCCCAGGTAGTTGGCCAAAGCACCTTTGACACTCTGTTTTGCGATGATTCCCATGGCTTGTTGCGTACTTTTTCGGAGTGCAAAAGTACGTTTTTTTTGTGAGATAAAAAGAAAATGACCGATAATTCGCCCATTCTTGTCGCTATTTCAAAAAAAGTTCGTATCTTTGCCACTCGCTATATAGGAGTAAAAGGCGCGGTCTTTTACTTGTAGTATGCTTATATTTAGGAAGATAACAAAATAATTAATATATAGTAACAACAATGAAAATTTACCAGACTAACGACATCCGCAACATCGCCCTGGTCGGCGGTGCGAAATCGGGTAAGACCACAATGGCCGAGGCTATGGCTTTCTGTGGCGGTCTCATCAACCGCCGTGGCAGCGTGGACAGCAAGAACACCATCAGCGACTATCGCGACATCGAGCACGACCGCGGCTACTCCGTGGAGAACACCCTCATGTACACCGAATTCGGCGGCAAGAAGGTGAACATCATCGACGTGCCCGGCTTTGCCGACTACCAGGGTGAGCTTGATGCAGCCCTCAACGTTGTGGAGGCCGCCGTCGTCGTGGTCAACGCCCAGAGCGGTGTCGAGGTCGGCACCGAGATTGCCAACCGCTATGCCACCAAGCTCGACACCCCGATGCTCTTCGTCATCAACCACCTCGATGCCGAGAAGGCCAACTTCGACGATGCCGTCAACCAGCTGAAGGATTACTTTGGCGGCAAGTGCACAGTGCTGCAGTTCCCCACCAACGCCGGTCTCGGCTTCAACCAGGTGGTCGATATCGTGGCTAACAAGATGTACACCTTTACTGACGGCAAGATGACCGAGGCCGACATTCCCGGCGAGTATGCCGACAAGGCCGAGGAGATGCGTATGGCCCTCGTTGAGGAAGCCGCTGCTGCCGACGACGCCCTCATGGAGAAATACTTCGAGAACGGCGACCTCACCGCCGAGGAGCTCACACAGGCACTGAAGCTCGCCATTGACAAGCGCGACCTCTTCCCCATCCTCTGCACCAGCGCCAAGGAGAACTTCGGCGTGAACCGCCTGCTTGAGTTTATCTGCCAGAACGTCCCCGCCCCCTGCGAGGTTCTTGACGCCAAGAAGACCAAAGGCGGCAAGGAACTGAAGAGTAACGGCACCAACCCCACCGTCGCTTTCTGCTTCAAGAGTGCCAAAGATAAGAACCTCGGTGAAATCAGCTACCTTCGCATTTTCGACGGTGAGCTCACCGAGAGCCAGGATGTTATCAACGCCTGCAACCAGAGCAAGGAGCGTGTCAGCCAGGTGCTCGTCTGCAGCGGCTCGAACCGCCAGAAGGTCGAGAAGGCTTGCGCCGGCGACATCGTCTGCACCATCAAGCTGAAAGATGTGAAGATTAACCACACCCTCACCACCCCGAAGAACACCGACGACGCCGTCGAGGAGATTGTCTTCCCGACTCCTATCTATACTGTCGCCGTGAAGGCCGCCAACAGCAACGACGACGAAAAGGTCGGCGCCGCGCTGAAAGACCTCGTCACTTACGACCGCAGCCTCTCGCTGGAGAACAGCCGTGAGCTGCGCCAGGTCATCCTCGGCTGCCAGGGCGAGCTGCACCTCAACACCGTCAAGTGGTACTTCGAGAACCAGTACAAGCTGGCCGTCAACTTCACTGCCCCCAACATCCCCTACCGCGAAACTATCACCAAGAGTGCCGAGGCCATGTACCGCCACAAGAAACAGTCGGGCGGTAGCGGCCAGTTTGGCGAGGTGCACATGCTCATCGAGCCCTACTACGACGGCATGCCCAACCAGACCAAGTA
>JAFRXG010000006.1:0-29486 GCA_017441565.1 Bacteroidales bacterium
CTGAGCCAGGATCAAACTCTTCATTGTAAGAATTGCTTTTTTTACCTTTGACTCGTCTGTGTCTCACCCGCCGGCCCTGCCGGCGCGGTGTCTGACACACGCTATCTCATGTTTCAAAATAATTCAATGTTCTCTTGCTTCACTTGTCAACAGCGTTTGTTTCCTTAAAAGCGAATGCAAAGATACGACCTTTTTTTAAACCGCAAAAATTTTTTTTCTCTTTTTTCTGCATTTTATACGTAACGAATTAATATTCAAAGCAAATTTTTTTTCAATTTTTTGTCACGTCCCTCGCTTTTCTTCTGCAAAATGCCTTTTATTTCTTGAAAATTCTCGGTTTTTGGGATATTATGTTGGGATTAATTGTTGATAACACTGTACCTTATTGTACCTCTGCTAATTGAATAAAACAACCATAACAGACCATAAAACACAATTACCTAATAAACAAATCATTATCACCAGATATTACTAGTGATAATGATATGCAATAAAAGAAAAATAAATGCCGTTATAATTATTCCTGCCGATAAAATTACGCTATTTTTCCTTTTAAATAGGCTAGACGTTCCTCTGGCGGGAACTTCTCAATCGCATAGCGCAACGTGGTTCGTGGCATGGTACGATAGCGTGGGACCAAATAGGCAGTGAGCGTCTGCTGGTCATGCTTGCCCACTTCGCGGAGGAGCCAGCCGACGGCTTTATGGATGAGGTCAGCGGGATGAATCATCAGAATATCTGCAATTGCAAGGCAGTCGTCAAACTGGTTGCGCCGGACAAACGTCATGCAACTTACGATGGCGATACGCTGCTCCCACATCGTCTTTCCCGAACGAGCCAGGTCATATAGCAGCCCGCGGTCCTTGTCGAGAAGCCAATTGCCGAGAATCTCATAGCAGGAGAGGTCGACCAGGTCCCAATTATTAATATATAATGTATGGGAGAGATAGAAGTCCACACAGCGTTGCTGTAGGGAGGCATCGCGCTTGGCATGTTTGAACATCCGGACCAGAACAAGCAGAGCCGCAAGACGGATTTCGTGATAAGGCGAAGCTATACACTCCTCCAAATCGACGAAACTACAGTCTTTCCATACCCGGTTCACCACCTCGCGGTTGCGCGGAACCTTAATACCCAAGAACTGGTCGCCCTCGCCATATTGACAAGGTCCTGTTTTGAAGAAACGAGAAAGACCTGCCACCTGGCTATCGTCTCGAAGAGCCCATACTGAATCATATAATAACGACATATCTCTAATATCTCCTACTATTCAACCATCAACTTGGCAGTACGCAGCTGACCTTGCTGGGATACAAGAAGCGTATAGCAGCCCGCTGGCAGCGACTCGACATTTATCTTATTCGATGCGCCGCTCACCGTAGCAGTCATGACCACCCGCCCCGTCATATCTATCAGCTTTGCCTGTGCCGGGCTGTCCGAAAGGCCATCTATTGCCACGGTAGCCGATGCCGGATTGGGGCTAAGCTGCAAACTTGGAGTGCCAACCTCTTCGATAGCATTGCCGCTTCCGTCATAATAATAGATAAAGTCGCACACATAATGCAGCACATGGTCCACATCCACGCTGTACCAATGCTCTATATCATACACGCCCACATTGGTATACGTCTCCGGCCGCGTCATTTCGGGGGTCCAAGGCATGAGGGTCTCACTCAGAGTCCTGTCCTCAACGAACTCGTACTCGTTCCTCTCGGCTTCCATGCCGGTATTGTCGTAATAATGGTGCTCGACACAATTGCCGGCATTGTCATAGGCATAGTTGTGGCGGCCATAGTACTGCCACACCCCACTACCGTCGTCCGTGCTGTCGTCTATCCTTATCAACTTGCCGTCGGCATTGTAGGTGTATATCAATTTCTCGTTCGGACTCAAGCCGCTGCCATCATAGCCATACCACAGTTCTTCCTTCAGTAGGCCCGCCTCATAGGCGTATTCCACCTTCTGGAACTGCATGCCGGCCATCGTCAACACCGACAGGACTATCTGGTTGTCGGAATTGTATGTGTACTGATACACACCGCCAAGCTCCCAGCTTCCGTCGAAATTGTTATAGTTGGTACGCGTAGCTATATTTCCGGCCTGGTCATAGGTGTAATCAATGTAATAGACATTCTCCCATCTGCCCTGAAGCAACTGCCAGCCCGACATACGTACCATGTGCCCCTGCTGGTCGTAGAAAAGCGAGTCAACCACGCTGTAGTCGTTGCTGACCGTGTCCCAGATGGCCACAAGCTGGTTTTGTGCATTGTAGCTAAAGTAGTTGAACTGATAAGAATCGCTGGTGCGGAAGCTCGACAACCTGTAGTGGTAACTGCTTTTGGCGGCCAACTGCTCCACATAGTTGATGTGATGTCCGCTGCGACGAACGTGATTGACTGGTTGTGCCCATGCGGCAAAGGCGCATAATGACAACAGAACTGATAATACAATGTTTTTCATAATAGAACTATTTTTAATGATTAAGTTATTAGTTATCGTACTTGAAACTTGAAATAATGTTTGCGTATCCTCCATTCATACAGAAGCCAAAGGAGAAAATACCCGTTGGTGAATACCTCGTAAATCCACGTCCATGGTGCTGCCAAGTGCAGAAATCGCTTCACAACCCACAGCACCACGTCCACCACGAACAGCACATCCCACCACTTCTCGCGGTCGGAGAACTCCAACGTGGTCTCCCCACGGAGAGGCATTGTCACCCGCTGGCTGGCCGAAATGAATGGAATCATGCTTTGGATGGTAATCACATACTCCCCCATCGGCATCTCTATCGACACCCTCTTGTCCTTCATAATACCCACAAAGCGACCGTCAATAAGTAGCTTGTGCGGCACATTCATGGCAAACTTGCCCCGCTTCTGCTCTATCGTAAGGCGGGCCATGCTACCTCTTCACAACAGGTCGCCCGGCTTTCTCCCAAGCCACAATGCCACCGTTCAGGTTATACACCTTAAAGCCCATCTGCACCAGAGCCTTAGCAGCTGCCGCACTCCTGCGGCCACTACGGCAGTACACCGCCACCGGCTTGCAGGGCTTGATGCCCTTGTGGTTCAGCTGTTCTTTAAAATCGTCGCCCCAAGGCACTAGCATGGCATCCTTGATATGCCCCGCGGCATACTCCTTCTCCGTGCGGACATCCACAATGCTGACACCCTCCATGCTTATGACCTTGGCAAAGGCCTCAACCGACAAGTCCTCGACCGAACCCTCTTTCTGGGAGCAGCATTTGTGGCACTGATGCGCCTTCTGGCAGGTGGCCTTTTGACATGAGGCATCCTGCTGCACCTTCTTGGCCGGCTGCTGTGCCTGTATGGAAAAAAGAAGTGCCATCATGGCGGAAAATAGAACTAATTTCTTCATTATTGGTCTGTTATTAATAGTCATACTGATTATTAATCATGGGCAAATATACAACTTCTTTCTCAAACAACAACAATTTCTCTGCATCTTTACCCTTCCTCCGTCGCCTTACTCTTGAACCTCAATCAGAAAACTTACTGGGCGGAAGCCATCGTTGCAGCTAATCATGGCACTCTGAGGATTCTTCATCCAGCCGTCGAAGAAGTTGCCGCCACCCCTTGCCAGCACCTCCACAAACTCGCGCATCGACTTCCACGCCTCCTCGCACATGCCCTCTGGCCGCTGCCCGTCAACGCTCACCCATGTCATCCCCTCCAACACATCGCACGCATGCTCAATCGGGTTCTCATATCGTGCCTGCAAATCCTTGTAGTCCGCCTTGCGGACCGCCGTTATCTTCACTTTCCTCATAATGTTTCATTTATTATGGTTGACTACTTCCATTTCTTGAGGCCGTAAATACATACCACCACCCAGAAGGAGAACTGCGCCGCCATGCACCAGTCGCCCTGAACCACCCACATGGCCACCTTGATGACATCGACCACAATCCAAAAAATCCATTGCTCGCGGTAGCGCAACATCATCAGCAACTGAGCCACAAAGGCAGGAACGGAACTTACCGTGTCGAGCAGCGGATGGGGGTCCGACGTGCGGCGCAGCAGCCAATAGCCGCCTGCCACGCCCAGAAGGAAGAACATCATCGTCACCGTCCACCCTTTGGCCGAAAGCCTACGAGCCTGCACGCTGTTGCCGTCGTCTCCGGCATCGTAGTTGCGCGTCCAAGTGTATATGCCCGCCAGCGTGGTGAGCAGGTAGAAACCGTTCTCCACCAGCTCGCCAAAAAAATGCTGCCGCGCGGCCAGCACCATATAGCACGTAATCTGAAATATGCCAAAAAGGAACGACGACACCCTCCGCTGGCTGCACAACGTCACCGAGAAGACACCCAACATGCCCGTAATGAGCGAAAGAAGGCTGTCGCCCGTAATCCAATAGGCAACCAACTGGAGCAACAAGCCGCAAAGGATAAGTGCACCATCGGCAACAGTCTGTCCGGCAACAAATTCGTTATACAGCGTCCGCTTTAAATCTATTCTTTTCATACTTCGAAATCGTATCGCTTATTAACGGAATTATGAAGTAATTATTGTCATCTTGGCACTTCTTTTTTCAATAATCGCTCAAAAAATCGTATCTTTGCAACTCAAATAAAACGTTCATCCCTATGAAACGAACCTTTTTCATCATACTGCTCATCTTGCCGTTATCCATTATTGCACAAACACTTACAGCCTACAAAAACCAAGTGTCCAATGGATATAACTTCTGGGTCTGCACCCCTAAAGATTACGATTCGCTGCAATCCGACACCCCCATCATCCTCTTCCTGCATGGGGCAAGCCTCTGTGGCCACAACCTCGAACGGGTGCGCCGCTACGGCCCACTGGACGCGCTGAAGATGGGCCGCCAAATCGACGCCCTCATCATAGCCCCGCAAAATCCGGGCGGCGCATGGAACCCCCAGCGTCTCAACAACGTGGTGGACTGGGTGTTTGACCACTATGCGGGCGACACCAACCGTTTCTACGTCTACGGCATGAGCCTCGGCGGCTACGGCACGATTGACTACTCCGCAGCCTACTCCCACCGCATAGCCGCCGCCATGGCCCTCTGCGGCGGAGGCAACCCCAAATCCTACTGCGGTCTCAACGAGCTGCCGCTGTGGATAGTACACGGCACCGCCGACCGCGCCGTACCCGTGTCGCAGTCGGAGAAGGTCATCAGCGCCATGTCGCGCTGCGGCGACAGCCCGCGCCTCCGTTTCACCAAGCTCAAAGGCGTCGACCACGGCGGCCTGGCCCGCGCCTTCTACATCACCGAAACCTACGACTGGCTCTTCCACCACCGCCTCGACGACCCCGACCGCCCTGTCTGCCAGGACTACGACATCACCACCGAACGTCTCCACAAAGCCTACAAAGACATCGACCGCCATGCCAACCACCTCGTCGTCCGCAACAGCCCTGCACCCAAGGAGAGCAACACCCAGCTGGCCGACGAGGACGACCCCTCCCCCACTTCCGACTGCAAATACCACACCATACGCAAAGGCGACACCCTCGGCGCGCTGGCCAAACGCTACGGCACCACCGTCAGCCAGCTTTGCAGCCTCAACGGACTGAAACAGACCACAGTCCTCCGCATCGGCAAAAAAATTAGGGTCAAATAGCAGCACTCCGCCGCATCCGAAAGAGGGCCACCCCATCTCCGCCACGCCTTCGCTCATTCTCAGATACATCTAGGATACTTCTAGGCACGTTCTAGGATTCCACATCCTAAAACGAACCTAGAACGAGCTTATCTTGAAGCGAAAACGAACGAAGCCGGTCCCCTATTATTAAAAAAAGCGGGGGAAACTAGGCTCTAAACTGTCTGATTTGACCTTTTACCCCAACCGACGCACATATTCGGCGTAGGCGAATTCGAGGCCGCTTTCGGGGTCGGCCATGCGGTCGGAGAGGCTCACCTGACGGAAGGCCGAGAGGTCGATGGGCGGGAAGAAGACATCCGCCTCGAAGTCTTTGTAGACCCATGTGACATAGAGTCGGCCCACCAGCGGGAGGAAGTCGCGGTAGATGGTGCCGCCACCCATGATGAAGGTCTCCTCCTCCCCTTCCACCATGCGGAGCACCTGGGGTATGCTGTGTGCCACTTCGAGTGTGCCGGTAGCCGTTTGCGGCACTTCGAAGGCAAAGGAGGGGTCGTGGGTGAGGACGAGGTTGCGGCGTTTGGGCAGCGGCTTCTTGGGCAGGGAGTCGAAGGTGCGGCGCCCCATGATGACGGTGTGTCCGGCTGTGAGTGCCTTGAAGCGTTTGAGGTCGTCGCTGATGTGCCACAGCAGGTCGTTGTCGCGGCCGATGGCCATGTTCTGCGCCACGGCCACGATGATGGAGAGGTTGTATTTGGGGGATATATCTATCATCGGAGGGATGCGTTAAGGTGTTAAACTGTTACAGTTTTAGAGGTTTAACGGTTTTAGGTGCGGGGTTATTTGACGCGAACCTTTTTAACTTTCAAGCGAAGCGGGCTTATCTAAACCTTTACATTATTGAATATTCTCATGCTGCGCTCGAAGATGCCGTTCATATAGGCGATGGCGAGGCCGTAGTTGCTGACGGGTACGCCGGCCGAGATGGCGGGAGCCAGGCGTGCGGCCAGCTGTTTGGCAGTGACCACGCAGCCGCCACACTGTATGACCAGCGCATAGTCGGTGATGGGACGAGGAAGGGCAGTAAGGCCTGCCACGGCCTCGCATTGCAGTTGGCAGCCTGTGTATTTGGCCAGGAGCTTGGGCAGCTTCACCCGCCCGATGTCCTCGCAAGTGACGTTGTGGGTGCAGCTTTCGAGCATCAGCACCCGGTCGCCATCCTTGAGGCGGTCGATGGCGGGAGTCCCCTCTACGTAGTTCTGGAACAGTCCTTTGGCACGTGCCAGTACCACGCTGAAGCTGGTGAGGTAGATGTCGTCAGGCACAATCTTGGACACCATGTCGTAGACCTGGCTGTCGGTGACCACCAATCGTGGGTTCTCGCGTAGCCCTTCAAGGGTGGTTTTCAGCTCCGTTTCGCGGCACACCACGGCGCGGGCGTGGTTGTCCAGAATGTCGCGCAGCACCTGCACCTGTGGCAGAATCATGCGGCCTTCGGGGGCGGAGCTGTCGATGGGTGTGACCATGAGCACCGTGTCGCCTTCGCCAATCACGTCGCCGAGGAGGCTTTTGTGCACGTAAGCCGTCTCGGGCAGGGCTTCGCGGATGCGGGCGGTGGGCCCGTCGCGCAGGGTCGGGTCTTTCACCGTCAGCACGAAGACCTTGGTTTCGTAGTCGGCTTCCAGCCGTTCGATGAGGCTGGGGTCGGGTTTCAGGCGGTCGGCCTGGGAATAGATGAGGATGTAGGGGATGGCCCTTCTCCGGCAGTTCTCCACCAACATCACCTCCTCGGCTTCGAAGCGGTTGTTGGTGAAGAGGATGAGTGCCAAGTCGGCCTGGGCCAGCATTTCGAGGCTGCGGTCGATGCGCATACGGCCCACGTCGCCCACGTCGTCGATACCGGCGGTGTCAATCCACACCACAGGGCCCACGCCACCGATTTCCATGGTTTTCTTCACTGGGTCGGTGGTGGTGCCGGCCAAGTCCGACACGATGGCTATATTCTGCCCTGTCAGGTAGTTGACGAGGGAGCTCTTGCCGTAGTTTCTCCTTCCGAAGATGCCGATATGGGGTTTCAGTTCGTTTCCTTTCATGCCTCAATAACGCAGAATGGCATTTTTTATTGCCGCCCGACCGAAGAGAGGAATATTGTTTTGTGTTTTTTATCTATAATAAGATTTGTATATGAAAGAAAAGTTGTATATTTGCACCATCGTGTGGAGAAATTACAATATGCATTAGTCAGCATAACGAATTGAAATAAAAAGAACTACAAATCTACAATAAATCAAGTATTATGAAAAAAGTGTTATTAATTTGCGCATTGGCAACGTTTTCGATGCTGATATGCGGGGTACGGGCCCAAGACATTTATGCCGAAGCCAGTAGTTTTAGCACCACCGAGCGTGGTATTATCCGAGAAAACCAGATTGCCTACTACGAAGATGGGGGACAGGGATATTTTATTTACCTGCCGACCTTTTCATTGCCATCTTTCAACCGAGTAAAGATACCCCCCACGTGGTCAATAAGGGACTTTCATGTCATAAACGACACTGCCTATTTCTGTGGGACGGATAAGAATGACCAGACGGCATTATTAGGGCATTTTGCAATAAGCAACCTAGTGTCTGGCCTTGGAAGTACCATCAACTTTCACCGTGACAACAATATCCGCACAAAGATGGCTATACTCAACAGGATAGCGGTGCATAAGGATAAAGTCAAGAACACTGTGTCCGTCATGGCGATAGGAAGAGCAGCCGCTGGCATCGACGCAAACCTACAGGGTTCCGACCGTGTGGTTTACCTCGAAGATTATGCTTCAACGGCTGGATGTATATTCGATAATCCAGCTAACCCCAACGAAGTATTTTGGGATGTGGTGCTGACCGACAATTATTTTGTCGCGGCAGGGACTGACACGTCTGATAACAAGACATTAACAATGCGAAAAGTGCCTATTGGCACAGTGCTGTCGGCATTTCAATCTGTTTTCTCAAACAAGTACTACTACCCGTGTTCTTACACTTTTTTGAGTGGTGTGCGTGCCACACCAATAGTAGAGGATGAGGTTGTAATGTCCGCATATTTTGACAACCCCATCTCACCAGACATATGGATGCATCTATTCACCATAGACGTTCAGAGTGTCCAAATGAATTATCATCAAATGCATGCATCTCATACATCTCCAACCAAAGTAAAACAACTTCCGCCATGGGAGATGACATATCTGCCCGACTCTACGGCATTGATGGTGATAGATTCATTTGCACATGGCATTTCTCAAAATAACCATCGTATTCTCCGTCTCACCCCATACCCAACAGTGGCCATTGGGAGCTTCTATATACCTCCTTTTTATAACAGAGTAAAAAATACTAATAGTGATTCTATCATCTTCAACTCAATAACAACCATCACCAATAGCTGTTGCATGGCTGCAGCTGGTGACAGCTGGTTGATACTCGACCTATTAAGCCCATTGTTTCCGCTGCCAGGCAATACGAACGGTTGTATTTTCACGTACACGACTGACTGTTTTAGAGAACCTGTATATACATCCAACGAAATTGCTGAAGGCAACTCTGTGTTATATAACAGGGCGATGCGATTAGAGCCTGGTTATATTTGGACTGTTGAGCCAGAATCACCGTGCCGTCCCCGCAGCATATTTCCTGCCGAATTTGAGCCAGTAAAACCAACAGAATAATAGCCTATAAAAAACACATAATCATGAAGAATAGAGTTTTATCAATGGTAGTCGTAGCTGTGCTGACGGCCATAACCAACAGTCATATTGTGGCACAGCCGGAGGTGTGGTACCCTAATCCTGCATACATGTATTGGGAGTATAACACTCCAGAACCTGTTGCATACAATGCTTACTATTTTAAAGGGGGGCTTTTAGGTTTTCCAAATCATTATTTTGGGAATATATATTACGAAATACATAATAATCCTAAAATAGGCACAGTTTGTCCTTTTGAGACAGCGAATGATGAACCTCAAACAATATACGGTGTTGCTTTAAGCCTAAATGATAAATACCGTGAATATCCCTTTGAGTTACCTGACTGTAGTATATCGTTCGACATTGTACTATATCAATTCACACCAGGAGATTCGAATTTGCGACCACTAAAGGAACAGTCTTTCGTGAAAGAACAGGGGCAGCAGCCTGACTTGTATTTGATACACTATGAGGAGATGTACTTGTATGGCGACCATAATCCGGATAGGGATGACACCTTATTTAAGTTCCCAATGTATGAGTTTTATTTTGACACACCGATAGAGATATCGGGGAACTTTTATGTCTGTATTTCTTCAAAAGACACTTTTTCTATTAATACTGGAGGGTCTTGGCCAGGATATAGTCATTCCTACTGCCAAAACGGTTATGACGGGCTAGCGGATATGACAAACAATGTCCTTATATGCTATTATTCAAATAGTTCTGCATGTGGCAGCAGGAGAGGAGGACTCACCGATTACGAAACGTGGGGAATACCTGCCCCGCAGACAGATACTATAAACATAAATCGTTCTCAATTGGCCTATCCAATAATCCGGCCGCAGGGATACCTCACTGCCACGAAACCGACAGAGGATGTGGGGAGTGTGCGGCTGTTGCCCAACCCAGCACAGACACGGGTGACGGTGGAGGCAGCGGACGCGATAAAGGATGTGCAGGTGTCTGACATGGCGGGAAGGGTGCTTATCTCGAAGAGGTTCCACGGCGACGAGCGGGCTGTGACACTGGATATAGAATCACTGCCGCGAGGCAGCTACGTGGTGAGGGTGAAGACGGAGAAGAAAGAGACGGTACAGAAGCTAGTGGTGAACTAATACTGCCGCCGGGTGTCGCAGTGGCGCGCAACGGACTGGGCCACTTGGGTGTGGGGGTAGTGCTTGCGGATGCGGTCGAAAAAGCAAAGCTGGCGGTAGGCATAGGCCTGAGCCTCGTCGCCCCGGATGGTCAGGAAAGCCTGCCGTTGCCATTGGTCGGCCAAAGCGGAGGTCTGCCGACGGCATTCGCGGGTGTCGTACCAGGCATGCCCATTGGGGAGCATATCGTTGGGCGAGAACCACGTCTGCCAGTCGGGCTCGTAGTATTCGCTGTATTCGTTCCAATAGGCATAATCGTCGCAGGTTCTTCCATAAGAAAGATACTGCCAGCAGAGGTCGGCGGCATTGCGCAAAGCGATGGAATAGGAGAGCATCAGCAGTCCCAATCGGTCGGGGTCTCGTTCCTGTTTCATCTGCCGTTCAAGCCACAGCATCCGCTCGGCATACACGAGCTTGGGATGCCACTTGTAGCGCAGAGGCTGACGGTCGTAGCTGAAGGGGTCCCACTCGAAATCGATATTCTGATTGTTGACAAAATCGGGCGACACAACGCGCAAGTAACGCACTGCGTTGTAGTAGTCGCCTTCGCGCAGGTAGTGGGTGCCGATTATCTCGTACCAATAGTTGGTGTCGCGGTAGCCCTTGTCGGCCAGGAAGCGGTCGAACTCGTCGCGTGGCGCGCCAGCGGTGCGCTGGAAGTATTCCACAAGCCTACTGGCCGTCATGGTGTCGGCAATCCAGAAGGCGCGGTTGCTGTAGTCGTGGTTGTTATGGCTGAGGGTGTCGACATACTGGGCATGGCGCAGGCTGTCGGGGTTCACTTCGTAATAGTCGAAGTCACCCCAGCTGTAGGCGTATTCAAACTGTCCCAGACGGGTGCGGACCATCGGCATCAGCTCGTTGTGGGTGATGGCAAAGAGACGGTTTTCGGCCATGTTGGCCAGCTGCAAAGCCCTCACCGAGCGGCCCTGCTGCGCCAGACGGGCACAGGCCCCATCTTTCTCTAGGAGAATCTTGCGCATGGCGTCGTGGGTGTAGAGCGCATAGAGGGAGCTGTAGGTCAGCTCATCAATATGTTGCAGACCATACTGGGTAGCGGCATCGAGCGAGGCGTATTCCTTCTGCAACTCGGCATCCAGCCAGCGGAGCTCGCCCAGCAGGAATTGCTCGTAGCGGTCGTCGACGGAGTCGATGCGGGCGTGCAGGTAGCAGCGGAAGATGCGGATGCTTCTGACGAGGAAGGCATCGGTGCACCCCTCCTCGGCTCCTTGCAGGCAGCGCAGGGCTTCGGCCGGATGCCCGTAGTGGTCGTGGATGGCGGCGGCGGTGTAGCGCCATGGGGCCTTGTCGGCGTTCCGCCCGTCGGTCATCGCCCGCTCGCAGAGGTGCAGCAGACGCACACGTTGTACACTGTCGAACGCCATGCCGTACCCCTCGTACCTGCTCCACAAATCGTAGTTTTCCAAGGAGTAGAGAAACTTCTGCAAAGTGGGTCGGAAATAGGGGTTCTGGGGATTGAGGTCATACAGATATTCGCAGACCTGCTCGACATTTTCCATCACGTAGAGCAGCGAGGGTATGTCGCCCAGTCGGCGGTAGATTTCCAATGCCTTCTCGCGCTGTCCCTGACGCAGATAGCAACCAGCCACGTAGCCTTCCATCTCGTCGCGCAAGGTTCCCGTAGGCAGGAGGCTTCCACGTTGCTCCCAGAGACGCACACACTCATCGTTGCTGCGAAGGGTGTAGAGCGACTTGGCAGCCAGCAGCAGGTAGCGGTCGGCATAACGCTGGCCGTCGTAGGACAACGCGCTGTTGGCTATCGAGTCCATCGTCACATCGCAGTCGTCCCAGCCACAGCTGTAGTACCACGGCGAGAGCTGTTGCTTGCGCACCTCCTCGTATTCCTTGCAAAGGAAGAGATAGTCCAAGGCCTCCCGGTCGTCGGCGGCCAGCAACTGGGTGACGAAGTCGTTGTACCTCAGGTTGCATGAGTAGCCGAACAGGCGCGACATTCCCTGCCAGAGCCATGCCGAGGAATCGGCCATGCCACCGTGGCTGTACCACTGTTGCAAGGCCTTCCAGTCGTTGTAGCCATGATGATAGAGGGCATCGTTCACCGCTTCGGGAGTTACGCCTCCACCCACCTGCTGTGCCCACAGTTGGCAGTTGGCCGACACGAAGTTGCTGTGCCCGACGAGATAATCTTCTTCCTGCCAATAAGGCATGATGCGGTAAAGGGATATGTCCCCCGGTCCAAAAATCCAAGGGCCGCAGGCCTGGGCAGTCGGGGATGAGGGCAGTAGTCCTGTCCCACCTAGGAGGAGGAGGCAATAAAGGCAAGTCTTTTGAATGTTTCTCATAACGGCTCAACTATTGGTTAAAGATGGATTCGACCTCTTCAAATGAGTAACGTGCCAGATTGGCGGAATCGAGATGAAAGAGCACTGTGGAACGCTTATGTCTGGGCAAGACACGCCCTTCGAGGGCTTTTTGCACCCGTTGTATGTCGGACACCTGCGCCCATTCCACCCGCAGGGTGTCGCCCACCACTTCTGGCAGTTGGTCGGGCGGCACGAGATGGGAGAATGTTCCTGAGGGATGGAACGCCACGCCCCATCCGTAGAGGGGGTAGGCAATGTCTATCTGCCGTCCTTCTTTGGCCAGCGTGTCAAGCCATCCACGGGTCATGTGTCCGATATACGGTTCCACATCCTTATAGTCAAGTATCGAGTTGTGTGTCTCGCGGCTTTGCAGCCGACCTGTATTGTACATCATCAGCACATATTGGTCGCAGGTGGGGATGTTTTTCTTCTTTGTCAACAGGCTCAGGCGCAGTGTTGTGCTCACCTTCACGCTGTCCTCATGCGCCCTCTGGCAGAGGAAGTACACCAAATCCATTGTCGTCCAAGCACTCTTCTGACCGCCGTCGCAGTCAATCTGTACCTCGCTGAATTCCAACCCATGGCAGCGCATCATGGCACAGACTCGGTCATAAATGTTATGTGCAATATCGTAGGTTGACAATCTGTAATCGTCGGACATCGCATCCAGCGCCCCGTGCGAGACAAAGACGGTGGGCACCACCTCGATATCTTCGGGCAGCGGCTGCATAAGGCGCAGCGTGGCCACGGGAGCAACTCCTTCTTGGACAACATCCACATCGAACAGGTGCAGATAGATGCGTCCTATCTTATGTTCTTTTAAAAACTCTTGCTCCCAAGGCGTTGGGTTGTAGGTTGTCTTCCAGTGATAGATGGCTCTAGAGGGTTGGGAGGTCCCCACCCCCTTGTCCTTACGGCAACCCGCCGCCAGCAAGACGAGGCAACAAACAAGGATAACCGTAGGATTGAATAAATAATGTCTCATACTAGTTTTTGATTTCCTTTATTAACGGCGAAAGCCGACAATAATTGTCCGCAAGAAAGCATATTTTTACTAAAGTGGGGAGAGTGACTATTGCTGCGTAGATAATTTTTGGTGCAAGGTTGCTTTGTTTTAGAAAAAAGTTGTATCTTTGCACTTGCAGGCAGAGAGAACTATTGTCTGCAAATTATTGAGAAAGCGCATTTTCGCTCTATTCCTATATCGGTGAACTTCGACACTTCACGAATTGAAAGTTAAGGAATACTGGGAAGATGAATGCTCCTGTTGGGTAGTATCCATATTTTATGATACATCCCTCAGTGGAGCAATTCACTGAACCATATTTTACTTTCAAGGGAGTCGAAGCCCTACCGATAAAAATAGGGTTATCATGGATGGCTCCACTTTCTTGTATTGTTTTACCTAGAAGACAGAATTGTTGTGTCGTATGAGCCAAGGCACTGAAACTAATAGATTTTTGCCTATGGACAAGAAACACAAATCATGTTATGACCCGCCGAGGGTGGCTGTTGTCACCTTCAAGGTGGAGGATGGACTGTATGCGTCGTTTGAGTCGCGCACGGCAGGGACACTCCTTCCCTTTTGCGATGCCACGTGGGACGCGCCGTCTACATCTTCCCAATCGAGCCTATTCGGCGATGGAGACTGGACGGGCGGCTCGTCGTTTTCAAACAACAACAGTTTTGGTTCCAGCAGTTGGGACGAATGAGTATTAAGAATTAAAAAAGAGATTTATGAAAAAGCAACATATAAGATTTCCTTTTGTATTGGCATCTATCGCCATGCTGGCAGTGAGTTGCCAAAAAGAAGAAGGCACAGTCACCCTTGGTGCCGAGATTCAGAAAACCGTCAATAACAACACGAAGGTCTACATCAATGACCACACCCCCTGCTGGCACAACGGCGACGAGGTGTATATCAACAATGCCGCCTATCCCGTCATGGCAGCATCAGGCGCGTCAGCGCGGATTGAGGACGTAGTGTCGAGTAGCTCTTATCGTGCCATCTTCCCGGCCAGCATCGTGCCGGAGGACTATGATGTCAGCAGTGGCATCAGTGTGCCAGTTACACTGCCGTCTGTGCAGCACTACGAATTGGTAGGTAGTCATCAACGTGTGGATGTACCGATGGGTGCATACATCACTAGTGGCAGTACTTTGCAGTTCTACAATCTCTGCTCGGTGGTGCGGGTGATGGTCAGCAATTCACTTAACAGAGAACTCCCATTGCGCCGCATATCGATACAGACAGAGAATGCTATGCTCAGTGGAGCGGGTACAGCAACGATTAGTGGAGAGTCGTCCAATAGTATCACTATGTTGGACTACGCTACACACCATGATGTGAACTTGGACTTTACGAGCGACTGTCCTGCTACTGTGGATGCACTTGGAACTAGTACATTCGACATCGTAGTGCCAGCTTTTGCCATAGACGATGTGACCATTACTATGTATACTAATGATGGTTGGTTTAGTGAGGTGATAAAAGAAGAGGTGGCGTTGGCGCACAATACCATCACCACAGTGACACTAAATGTTACGAGCCTGGCAGAAGCCCCTCATGCTGAATTAGTTCCTGGTTACATTTTTAGGGATGCTATCCCCGACCAGGCTACATCCGTAGTATTTGAATACAATAGCAATGTCACTTCAGGTACTTTGCTTTCCACGACGAATTCCCCTGTACCTATTTATGGCAATTTAGTCGGAACAGTATGGCGTATTTCAACAAGTGACAGCAAGATGAATGCTAATCCTAATTGCTATAATATGTTTTCTGCGCGTTCCCATAATGAAAACGATTGTCTTCCAAGACTTGAGTCGATAGAGTTTGGCAATGGATTCAATACCTCGAATGTGACGAATATGAACAGTATGTTTAATTGGTGCCTTAGTTTGACAAGCCTTGATCTTTCCATTTTTAACACCTCAAATGTGACGTCTATGGGTTCTATGTTTGCTGGTTGTAGCAGCTTGACAAGCCTTAATGTATCTAATTTTAATACATTGAGTGTGAGTGGTATGAGTTGGATGTTTTATGATTGTAATGGTTTGACAAGCCTTGATCTCTCTAGTTTTAATACTTCGAATGTGACGCATATGGATCAAATGTTTAATGGTTGTCAGGGTTTGACAAGCCTTAATCTTTCCAACTTTAATACCTCGAGTGTAACAGACATGGGTGCTATGTTTTTGGGTTGTAATAGTTTGACTAACCTTAATCTCTCCAACTTCAACATGAATAATGTGACTAATAAGTCTTCAATGTGTAATGGTCTTTCAACTACTTCGGGGAATTGCACCATTACCTGCTCTTCTGCTGTACAGACGGCACTAGAAAGCGGAACAGATCTGCCCACCAGTGGGGTGACATTCACTTGGGTGAGGCCTTAGCTGAAAGGAGAGTTAATCCCCATCGGGGACGATAGAACACAGGCAGAGGTATGAACCCCTGCTTAGAGGATAAGGACAACCAAAGCCCTGAAGGGGCGACTGAATATCATATGTCGCCCTTTCAGGGCTCAATATGTTGGTACTTTTGGTGCGGGGGACGGCACCCCCCGCCTGTGGTCTTGTGTCCCTTTCAGGGACTTATGGCGCAGGGTTGACACATTGATTGGGGGATTATACATTTCGCAATTTGTGATGACGGGAGTGCCTGGAAGGCACAGACAGAAATAGCGTATGGCATCGCCATGCAAAAATGGTGATGATAGCGTCGGCAGCCTATAGGGCTACTTTATTAGGCTGGTACAATGTGAAGGTTCTTGGTGGGGTGTTGCCTATGTTTTAGAAAGATTTTGTTGTAAAGTTGCCTATATTTTAGAAAGAAAAAGAGTGAAAGTTGCCTATGTTTTAGAAAAAAGTAGTATCTTTGCAGTGTGTAAATAGAAAGGATATTATATGTATAGTAGATTGTTGATTAATCAGTTGAGAGAATGGAAGAATGCCAATCAGCACAAGCCTTTGGTGATAAGAGGGGCACGACAGGTGGGGAAGAGTACGCTTGTACGCGAATTCGGTAAGGAGTTTGATGTGTTTGTGGAGGTGAATTTGGAGCTCTCGGAGGATGCCGAAGTGTTTCGTAGAACAGACGATGTGGAGGAGATATGGCGTTATTTGTGTCTGCGTAGTCACGTTGTATCCAATAAGGAGAAGCGGATGCTCTTGTTTATTGACGAGATACAGGAAGAACCCCGAGCGGTGGGGCTGTTGAGATATTTCTATGAGAAGATGCCATGGCTGTATGTGATAACGGCAGGTAGCAGGTTGCAGAGTTTGTTAAAGTCGCATGTGTCGTTTCCAGTGTCGAGGGTGGAGTAGTTGAGTCTGCGCCCCTTTTCGTTTATGGAGTACCTTGCTGCCGCAAAGGGGGAGGAGTGGGCCCGGCAGGTGGAGGAATTGCAGGTGTCCTCCATCGTGCATGAGGAGATGGTGAAGTGTTTTAATCGGTATGCGTTGGTGGGTGGAATGCCTGAGGTGGTGAAGTCCTATATAGAACACGCCGATGTGGAGAGATTGTCGCCAGTATTCAATTCATTGATGAAAGGGTATAGCGAAGACGTGGAGCGGTATGCCAAGAATGAGGAGCAGGTGAGGATAATACGCCATATATTGAATGTGGCTTGGTTTTCGGTGGGTGAGGCAATTTCGTTTGCTGGCTTTGGAAATAGTAATTATACGAGCACGCAAATACATGAAGCTATGGATTGCTTGCAACGGGCCTACATTCTTTCGTTGAATTATCCAGTCACCTCTACCGAAGTACCTGCTCTGCCTGCCGTTAGGAGGGCTCCAAAGCTTGCAATGGTGGATATAGGCATTGCCAACTTTGTGGCAGGGATACAGCTGGAATACTTACAAAACAAGGACTTGTTGGACACATGGCGAGGACGCGCTGCAGAGCAGATTGTAGCGCAAGAGCTTAGGGTGGTGTTGGATAGGCATTATAAGGACAATCAATATTATTGGATACGGGACAAGAAGGGAGCGACGGCAGAAGTGGATTATGTGTGGCAGCAAGACTCACAACTGATACCAATAGAGGTGAAGGCAGGCACCAATTCTCATCTGAGGTCTATACACAGTTTTGTGAACACGGCTGAGAAAAAGGTGACGGCAGTGAGGGTGTGGAGTGGGGAGTATCTGGTTCAGGACACCACCACTCCTGCTCCCAATAACAAGCCTTATCGGTTGATATCCATACCATTCTATTATGTGGGACAATTGGACAAGATATTGAGCCAGCATATTTTGGGATAGGAGCAGATGAAAACTGTAAACTAAGATGTTCTTTGGCGAGAAAATAAATTGTTCGGCAATAATATTATTATATATTTTGCGTTATTGATTGTTGTCCGTTGATAAGTAGATAAGTTTATACGGCTCACATCATATCAACGTGTCAACATATCAACATTAAATGTACTATGATTAAGGAAAATCTTGCTAAGGTGCGTTCGACCCTTTCCGACGGAGTGCGGCTGGTGGCCGTGTCGAAGACGAAGCCTGTGGAGATGCTACAGGAGGCATATGACGCAGGCCAGCGGTTGTTTGGTGAAAACAAAGCACTGGAAATGCGCGACAAGCACGCTGTGCTGCCGCAAGATATCGAGTGGCATTTCATTGGCCATTTGCAGACTAACAAAATCAAGTATATCGCCGAGTATGTGAGCCTGATACACAGTATCGACAGCCTGCATCTGCTGGAGGCGGTGGACAAGGAGGCAGCAAAGCACGACAGGGTGATTGACTGCCTGCTGCAGTTCCATATCGCCACTGAGGAGACGAAGTTTGGCCTGGATATGAGCGAGGCTGAGGCACTGCTGGAGTCTGCGGAGTTTGCCGCGATGAAGCATACCCGCATAGTGGGTGTGATGGGCATGGCGACGAATACCGACAACTACGACCTGGTGCGACAAGAGTTCCGCACGCTGCATGGTTATTTCGAGCAACTGAAGGCGAAGTACTTTGTGGGACACGAAGAATTTAAGGAGGTATCGATGGGCATGTCGCACGACTACCAGATAGCCATGGAGGAGGGTGCGACACTGGTGCGCATCGGCTCTACCATCTTCGGCGCAAGGGACTACGGCATACCTGTAAACGACGTTTAAAAATGCTTGAGTATAAATACTCAAACAATCAAGCAATCAATAACTACTATTAGTAATAGTTTTACCTTTTTAGTTTATTCATATGCATATATTTAAGAACAAAAAACAGCTGTTTGTCTCGTACCTGGTCATTACGCTGGGTATCCTGATTTATACATTTGGTTGGGCAGCGGTTATGCTGCCGGCCAAGATTGTTGGCGGTGGAGTGAGCGGCATCTCGTCGGTGCTGTATTATGCCGTAGGCGTACGCCTGCCTATTGGTGTGATGAATTTGATAATCAATGCCATATTGGTAATAGTAGGCTTTAAGGTTTTGGGCTCGAAGTTTGGTGCCAACACGATCTATGGCATCATCATGTCGTCGGCCTGCTTCATCTTGTGGCAGCAGGTGCTGCATGTGGAGACGCTGTTCGACGTGAACCAGTTTGGCAGCTTTATGTGCGCCATCATTGGTGGTGCGCTCTGCGGCGGTGGTATCGGCCTCACCTTCGCCATGGGCGGCAACAGCGGCGGCACGGACATTATAGCCCTTATCATCAGTAAGTTTTACAACATATCGCCGGGTAAAGTGATTATGTATCTCGACATTGTGATTGTGGGCTGCTCCTACTTCGTGTCGCATAAGATTGAGAACGTTGTGTTCGGCTACATCGTAATGGTGACGATGACATACGTGCTGGACATGGTGCTGGACGGCAACAAGCAGTCGTACCAGATTATGGTGTTCTCTACGAAGAACAAAGAGATTGGCGAGACAGTGACCACCGAGGTGGGCCGCGGTGCCACCCTGTTGGATGGCGAAGGCTGCTACAGCCACCAACAGCTCCAGGTGCTCATCATCATGGTGCATAAGACCGATAAGCCCCATGTGATGCAGATCATCCACCGTATTGACCCCGATGCCTTTATCTCGGTGTCGAAGGCACAAGGTGTGTATGGCCGTAACTTTGAGAAACTGAAACTATAATCGGCGAGTCGCCGACAACAATCAAGGCTGACGCACCCGGCGAGTCGGCGGCGACAATCCAGGTCGACGTAACATAACAATATATTACTCAAAATGAAACTAATATCACCTTCTCTGCTCAGTGCCGATTTCGGCAACCTGCAGCGCGATATAGAGATGCTCAACGAAAGCGAGTGCGACTGGCTGCATGTGGACGTGATGGACGGCGTGTTTGTGCCGAACATCAGTTTTGGACAGCCTGTTGTGAAACATATCAAGAAGCATGCCCGCAAGCCGTTGGATGTGCATCTGATGATAGTGGACCCCGGGCGTTATGTGAACGACTTCAAAGAGGCGGGTGCCGACATTCTGACGGTGCATTACGAGGCATGCACCCATTTGGACCGCACACTCCACGCCATCAAGGATGCGGGGATGAAATGCGGTGTGGTGCTGAACCCCGGCACGGCGGTCAGCCTGCTGGAGGACACGGTGCAGCTGTGCGACGTGGTGCTGCTGATGTCGGTCAACCCCGGCTTTGGCGGACAGATGTTCATCGAGAACACATACAATAAGGTGCAGCAGCTGCGTGCGTTGTGCGACCGCAAAGCACCGCAGTGCCTGATAGAGGTGGACGGCGGTGTGAATGTGGAGAATGCGCCACGGCTGTTTGCTGCCGGTGCCGACGTGCTGGTGGCAGGCAATGCCGTGTTTAAGTCGGCCAATCCGCCGGAAACCATCAAACAGTTGAAGCAGTGAGAGCCACGTTACACTTAGCCCCTGGCAAGGACAAGGCCGTCATGCGCCGCCATCCGTGGATATTCTCGGGTGCGGTGCGGAAGATTGCGGGCAACCCGCAGGAGGGCGACTTGGTGGATGTGGTTGCCGCCGACGGGCGGTGGCTGGCTGTAGGGCACTACCAGTCCGATTCGATAATATGCAAGGTGCTGTCGTTCGACACACAGCAGGTAGACGAACAGTTCTTTCGTAAACGACTGCAGAGTGCCATCGCCTACCGTGAACGCTTGGGATTATTTGGAATTGAGAATGAAGAATTGAGAATTGAGAATTATCCGAGTGCAGCAGCCAATTCTCAATTCTCAAATCTCAATTCTCAAATCACTAATGTCTTCCGTTTGGTTCATGCCGAGGGCGACTTTATGCCCGGGCTGGTGTGCGACTGGTACAACGGGGTGCTGGTGATGCAGGCTCACTCGGTGGGTATGCACAGGCTTTTCCCTATGCTCACGGAACTGTTTGTCGACCTGCTGGGCAAACATGGAATCAAGTCGGTCTTTGACAAGAGCAGTGCCACCGTGCCAGGTGGATGTGAGGATGGATACATCTGGGGTGATGAGCCAGAAGAATGGGAGATTTGTGAGCATGGCAATAGGATGCTCATCAACTTCTACGAAGGGCAGAAGATAGGCTTCTTTGTTGACCAACGCGAGAACCGAAACCTAGTGGCATCGCTTGCTGAAGGGCAACGGGTGCTGAACTGCTTTGGCTACACTGGAGGCTTCAGCCTTGCCGCCTTGCGCGGAGGAGCGAGCTACGTGGAAACCGTGGATATCAGCAAGAAAGCTATCGAATTGTGCAACCGCAACGTGACGCTGAATTTCGGCAACGAGGCTCCCCATAAAGGAGTGGTGGCCGATGTGTTGAATTATCTGGAGGAGGTAGACAACCAGTTCAACCTCATCATCCTCGACCCGCCCGCCTTTGCCAAGAACCACCGCTCGCTGCAACAAGGGCTGAAAGGCTACCGCAATATCAACCAGCGGGCTATGGAGAAGATACGCCCCGGAGGACTGCTGCTGACATTCAGCTGTAGTCAGGCGGTGAGCAACGACGATTTCAAGACTGTCTGTTTCACCGCTGCCGCCAATGCCCACAAACAGGTGCGCATCGTGCGCCAGTTGCCCCATGCCATAGACCACCCCGTCAGCATCTATCATCCCGAAGGGGAATACCTGAAGGGGCTGCTCCTTGAAATCGAATAGCATGAAACGCATCGGAGTCCTTCTTGTCTTGACACTCTTCTGCTACACCTCTATGCAGGCGCAGCAGCACCGTGAGCGATGGAAGGCTACGGACTATTTCCCTGAACACCACTTTGTGCCGCCTAACGCCAAAACCCAATGGGACAGCATCCGTATTCCCGACAAGGCGGGAGAGGTTGCATTCTATATGCGGTTGGCAGGACTTCAGCCATGGAAAGACACTTCGCGTGAGGAAGCCTTAACCTTGATACGTGCCTCCATGCTGCCGAAGTATTCCCACCCCATTTTTATTGAGGTGGCTATTTCTGATTACGGGGTGAACATAATCAGTTTTAGACGTGGCAATGCTATCTGCGGCTATGTGGAGCATAGCACCTATATGGAGTTAAGCGACACGGGCTATTATGATGCCACTGAAGAACATTATAAGGGCAACCAGTGGACAGAAGGAATAATGGAAACCAAGGAGAGGTATATTACATCAGAACAGATGGATTCTCTAAACAGACTCCTTGCCAAGGTTGACCTGCCACACCATCCACACACCACTTGCTGGGGTGGAGTCCAAACACCCTATGTGATTGAGTACAGCCATGGCAAGACATACAACGCCGTCTATGACGAGTGCAATTTTACCCCCCTTCGCACATTGGTCAACTACCTTGTCTTTCTGGCCGACACATCCTCTTTAGACAACAAGATTTATGGTTCAGGGGAGGCCGGCATCACCCCTGCTCAGTTCCCCGGTGGAGACTCGGCATACAATGCCTTCCTTGCCGAAAACCTGCGCTATCCCAAGCAAGCCCTTGAAGCCCTTGAGGAGGGTAAGGGAACACTGAAGTTTATTGTGGAGCGCGATGGCAGCTTGTATTTCATTGAAAGCTACTTGTTTTTCAGTGAACTCGGTAAAGACGAGTTTGGTTTCTGCGACGAGGCCAAGCGCCTCTTTGACCTTATGCCGCGCTGGCAGCCTGCCATGGACATAGGCAGATTTGTACGGACAGGCAGACCTGTGCGGAGCATGGTCACACTCACTATCCGGTTCACTCTCCCCGACAGCCTACAGCCCGTCTATGGTTCCCCGATACTTGAGACTGCGCGCGACACCAACAAGTGGAAAACCATTTATGTAAATTACCGCCGCCTGTTGGGCAATCCGCAGAACCAAGAACACTGCTATTGGTTGGCTCGGCAATACTATGGGGAGTTCCTTTTGCCGATGAAGGCTCGGGTACCTACTGCTTTCGACTCCGTAAAGATTGAATGGGGCGAAGAAAATTGGGAATCTATTCTTGACAACACGCCTGTAGTTGAAGGTGCAGCCGACAGTGCCTTGCGCTATTTCTACCGTGCCCTCACATCCACTCAAATTGTCGATGATGAAAGAATCATCGATATGTATCTGCCCATCCGACAACTGGAGGAGTATCTCAACCTGCCATACAATCCCCTGAACAAGCTGCCCTTTGACACCGTGCCGGGAATCCACTATCCCTATTCATACTTCATAGACCTGCCTACTGACGGACACCTTGACTCGACTGTGGATTATATTATTGATGTATCCTATAGTGATTCATATTTCTGGGTGAAAGCCTTCTCTCAATATCTCACCGCAATGTCCGAGCCAGTGCTGTACGACAGCACTTTTACACTCGGCGATACCGTCTTCCGCTTTGCTTTTTACCCATCTTTCCATCCACCGCTTTGCTTCCGTGTGGAGCGTAGCGGGAACAAGGTGATGCTTTACTGGACTAAGCTCGACTATACCATTGATGAACATACTCTGTCTGGCACTTATAATCCTATCCAAGGCAATCGCAATCTGAGCAAGCAAGAATACCGCAAACTGATGCAAATTTTCTCTGACTTAGACTTCGACCACAAGGGTCATATCAACTACATGCTAATGACAGACGGTGCCCAGTGGGTCATTGAACGTCGCACAGCCGACACCTTCAAAGCATACTTCACTAACTTGTGCGGCATGAAAATTGATGCGCTTTATTCCTACCTCATCTCCCTGGCCGGCATCGAGGCCGACTATGCCTCTGAATACTGCAATTAGTGAAAAAACAATAAACATATATACTTTAAGCAATTTTTTAGCGTTAATTAGTACAAATTCTTGATTATGGAACTCGGATATCAGAAAATAGACCAATACGACCAGCAGTGCGTTGCCGAGTTGGCGGAACACTACAAGGCCATCTTGAGGCTTTTGGGTGAAGACCCCGACCGTGAGGGGTTGCTGAAATCCCCTGAACGCATTGCCAAGGCCATGCTTTTCTTCACCAACGGCTACGACCTCGACCCCAAGGAAATACTGCGTTCTGCCATGTTCCATGAGGACTACAAGCAGATGGTGGTTGTGAAGGACATAGAGCTTTACTCGCTTTGCGAGCATCACATGGTGCCCTTCGTAGGCAAGGCCCACGTGGCGTATATTCCCAATGGCACCATCGTGGGGCTGAGCAAGATACCCCGCGTGGTGGATGCCTACGCCCGCCGCCTGCAGGTGCAGGAACGGCTCACCAAGCAGATTAAGAACTGCATACAGGAGGTGCTCAACCCACTGGGCGTAGCCGTGGTCATCGAGGCTCAGCACATGTGCATGTCGATGCGCGGTGTGCAGAAGCAGAACAGCGTCACCACCACCAGTGACTTCACCGGTGCCTTTATGAACGACCCCAAGACCCGCGAGGAGTTTATGCACATCATCGGGGTGGACCTGCTTTGATGATTGAAGTAAGGCGTAAGAGTTAAGAACTAAGAATTTTTTTCAACCAATAAAACATTCTTTCAACCCATGAAAAAGATTATTGTTTTCTGTTTGGCATTGTTTGCTATGCAGTGTTCCTTTGCCCAGCTGACACATACGGCCGACGGTTCGGTGGATGAGAACGCCAACAGCATATTGAAAAAGGCTGCCAACAAGATGTCTGGCACCCTCAGCTTCACCGTCACCATTGTGAACTACGACAGCAACAAGAAAGAGACCTTCCGCCAAAAGGCCGACATACTCTACAGTGCGCCGCGCTACAGGGTCAAGGCTGGCGAGTTGGAAATATACTGCGACGGCAAGTCGGTATGGCAGCTGAACAAGAACGCCAAAGAGGTGGTGGTAAATCCCATGACCGACTCGGACGACGACCTAACCAACCCCGCCAAGATGCTGGCCAACTACACGAAGAACTACCGCGCCAAGTTCATCCGCGAGGAGGAGGACGGCACTACCATCATCGACCTCCAGCCCAAGAAGAGCCGCACCTACCACAAAATCCGCCTCTATATCGACAGCAAGAGCGGCCAACTGAAGAAGTTGGAACAGCACAACTACGACTCCTCCCGTTGCGCATATACCATCTCCAACCTAAAGAACACCAAAGCCGCTGACGCCGATTTCACATACGATGCCAAAGCCCATCCCGGCATCGAAGAGGTGGATATGAGATAGCCATGCTATTAATAGAGCCCTACATGCTATGATAAAAGAAGTATATCTAGAGAATTGGAAGAGTTTCTCGCCATCCAGATTATATATTGACCCCCTAACCGTCTTAATTGGCACAAACGCATCGGGAAAGTCCAATCTACTGGATGCACTCTGGTTCTTGTCACACTTGGCTATGGGACATTCTGTAGAATCCATCTTTAAGGACATTCGGGGAGGTAAAGAATGGATAATACAGATGTAGCAGAGTATTTTAGCAAACTAGGTGAAGTGGGAATCTTATCTGGCGACAAAGGGCTAAAAGCATACCAGCCGCAACAAGCCGTGTACGTTCCCCGCCGCAGACAAACCAATTACAAGAGATGAAATCGATAAACACACTCCTATTAGAGACTGCCACGTCGGTCTGCTCTGTCGCCCTTGGGCGTGACGGGAAGATTGTCAAAGAAATCCATTCCGACGACCCCAACGCCCACTCGTCACGCCTGTCACCTTTCATCGAACAGCTGATGAAGGAGTGCGACATGGAGCTGCGCCAGCTCGATGCCGTGTGCGTCTCGTCGGGTCCCGGCAGTTACACAGGCTTGCGCATCGGGGTCAGCACGGCCAAAGGCATCTGCTATGCCCTCTCCATCCCCCTGCTCTCAGTCCCCACTCTACAGAACATGGCAACTCAGTATTATGTGCAGCACCCCGACTACCAAGGAATGGTCTGCCCAATGATTGATGCCCGCCGGATGGAGTGCTACACCGCCATCTACGCCTCCCCCACCCTCGCCCTCAAAGAGGTCAGTGCCGACATCATCACCCCTGACATCTACGACGAATACCTGAACCGCGGCCTAGTGACCTTCCTTGGCGACGGGGCCGAGAAGACCCGCGCCCTTTTGGGCAGACATCCCAACGCCCGCTATGCCTCGGATTTCCGCATCTCGGCGACAGGCATGCTCCCCATCGCCATGCAACGGCTGCAAGACGGACAGAAGGAAGATGTGGCCTATTTTGAGCCTTTCTACCTCAAAGACTTTGTGGCAAAGAAGAGCACTGTCAGAGGGCTAAAAGAAGTAAGAACTGAGAATTAAGAACTATGAAGTGGGGTGCGCCAGCCAATTTTAATTTGTAATTCTTAATTTTTAATCATTTCCATGCTCAAGTACACCATCAAACGGCTCCTTTACGGCCTCCTGGTCCTGCTGGGGGTGGTGACCCTGGTGTTCTTCCTTTTCAATATCCTGCCTGGCGACCCTGCCCGTATGATGCTGGGGCAGCGGGCCGATGCCGAAAGCATCGCCGTCATCAACCGCGACCTCGGTCGCGACAAGCCTGTTGGGACTCAATACCTCAACTATCTCAACGACCTGCTGCCCATCTCGCTACACAACAATGCCGACCCCGAGCACTTCTTCTACCTCAACCCTGAAAAATACACACCCTATACAACACTGCTGAAGACAGGCAGCACCTCGGTGGTACTCAAGGCACCCTATCTGCGCCGCAGCTATCAATCTAAACGTAAGGTCTCCGAGATTATAGCAACCGCATTCCCGCAAACGGCGCTGCTGGCAGTGGTTGCCTTGTCGTTTGCCCTAGTCATAGGCATTCTCTTAGGTGTTCTCTCTGCCATCTATAAAGACAGCTGGATTGACCGTCTCACTCTGGTACTCTCCACTTTGGGGATGTCGCTTCCTTCATTCTTTGCCGCCATACTCATCGCCTGGTTCTTTGCCTACGTGCTGGCAGACTGGACACACCTCAACATGTTCGGCAACCTCTACACTGTAGACGACTACGGCACCGGCGAATACCTCGACCTTAAGAACCTCATCCTCCCTGCCCTCACGCTGGGTATACGTCCGTTGGCGACGCTCACCCAGCTCACAAAAAACAGCATGCTGGAGGCCCTTTCGCAGGATTATATCCGCACCGCCCGAGCCAAAGGCATCCCCGAGCGTCGCGTCATTTTCCATCATGCCCTCCGCAATGCCCTCAACCCAGTCGTCACCTCTGCCTCAGGCTGGCTGGCGGGACTGCTGGCGGGTGCCGTGTTCGTGGAATACGTCTTCGACTGGAAAGGCATGGGCATCGTCATCGTCGACGGATTAGACAAATACGACTTCCCCGTGGTCATGGGTTCAATCCTCTTCATCTGTGTCCTGCTGATTGTCATCAACATCCTCACCGACATCCTTTATGGTATCCTCGACCCCCGCGTGAGACTAAAATAAGTCTCTCCGCCGCTTTTCTCTTACTTGGCACAATAAAATGTGCCAACACACGTTATTATAAGACAAAAATCCGAATAACAAACAACTCAAAACACTTATTATGTTAGAAAACACTGGTACACCGTTCAACGCCATTACGGGCGACAAACATCTGGGCATTATCCCATCTATGGCCAACCGACACGGCCTTATAGCCGGAGCTACTGGCACGGGCAAGACCTGTTCGCTGCAAAACCTAGCTGAGACTTTCAGCGCCATGGGTGTGCCGGTGTTTGCCACCGACATCAAAGGCGACCTTACCGGCGTGAGCAAAGCCGGTGGCGGTAACGTGCACTTCGAGAAAAGTATCGAAGACAACCGCTTGAAAGAATGCGGCTTTGAGTATAAAGCCTACCCTGTCTGTGTGTGGGATGTGTTTGGTCAGGAAGGGCATCCGCTGCGCACCACGGTGAGCGAGATGGGTCCCATACTGCTGTCGCGCATCCTGGACTTGAACGAGACACAGAGCGATGTGCTGAACATGGTGTTCCGCATCGCCGACGACCAAGGGCTGCTGCTGCTCGACCTGAAGGACCTGCGTAAGATGCTTGAGGAGGTGGGCAACAACCGCACACAGTACATCACCGCCTACGGCAACATCAGCATCGCCACCATCGGTGCCATCCAGCGCAGCCTGCTGAGCCTCGAGGACCAGGGAGGCGACCAGTTCTTTGGCGAGCCCGCCATCGACATCTACGACTTTATGCAGACCCGCCAAGGGCGCGGTGTCATCAACATATTGGCATCGGACAAAATCGTCAATTCGCCTAAGGTGTACACCTCGTTCCTGCTGTACCTGCTGAGCGAGCTGTATGAAGAGCTGCCCGAGGTGGGCGACTTGGACAAGCCTAAGCTGGTGTTCTTCTTCGATGAGGCACACATGCTTTTCAACGGCATCAGCAAGTCGCTGTTGGAGAAGATCGAACAAATCGTGCGGCTGATACGCTCGAAGGGCGTGGGCGTGTACTTCTGCACACAGAATCCTGCCGACATCCCCGACACAGTGCTGGGACAGCTGGGCAACCGCATACAGCATGCCCTGCGTGCCTACACGCCGCACGAGCAGAAGGCTGTGAAGGTGGCAGCCGACTCGTTCCGCACTAATCCCGAGTTCGACACCTCGAAGGTGATAACCGAACTGGCAGTGGGCGAAGCGTTGGTGTCGTTCCTCGACCCGAAGGGCATGCCCTCAATGGTGGAACGTGCCAAAGTGCTGCCTCCAGAAGGGCAGGCGGGTGCCATCACCCCCGACGAACGCCAGCGCGTCATCCAGACCTCAATGGTGTATGGCAAATACGACAAAACCATCGACCGCGAATCCGCCTACGAGATACTGACCGAGAAACTACAGAAGGAGCAGGAGGCCAAAGAACTGGCGGCACAACAGAAAGAGGCGGAGAAGCTACGCAAGGAAGAAGAGAAACGACAGGCCGCCGAAGAGCGCAAGCAGGCCGCCGAAGAGCGTAAACGCAAAGCCGAGGAGCGCGAACGCCAGCGTGCCAAAGAGAAAAGCCTAGGCGGCAGCCTACAAAAAATGGTAGTCACCAAGGCCAAGCGCGAAGCCGTGAACGCTGCCTTCAAATTCGGCCGCGGACTGCTCGGGTCGCTGCTAAAGGGAAAGTAAGAAGTTGAAAAGGTTCCGCTTCGCATAATAGTTTAAAAGGTTTAAAAGGTGCACACACCTTTTAAACCTTTCGCTCTAGTATAAAGTATGACTGATTTTTTTCCAATCTTTCCAATTGTCGCGTCCCTCCGGGACGCTGAGTAGTAGGGTTTTCGTTGACCCCACACTGCGTTCCTTGTGTGGGGTTATTGAAATTCAGCATCTTCGATGCTGTTAAAAAATCAGTCTTTTATCAAACTAGAGCC
>JAFRXG010000081.1:0-2419 GCA_017441565.1 Bacteroidales bacterium
ACATCCCAGCACTGCAAAGCCATGCCACCGTCCTTGGCCTCCAGCTCCAGCAGACCAAGACTCGCCAATCTTGGGCTGCTCTGCGCATGTCATTCTAATGAGGCTGCCCCTGACCCATAGCTGTTGAAACATAACAAGGATAAAGTCCTGTTATATCCGTTTTTTTTCGTACTTTTGCAACTTCAATTAAATAGCATTATCATCAACAATCACTCTAACACAACACTATACATGAAGTTTATCGAAACCAACAACATCAAAGGCGATATTTTTGGCGGCATCACAGCCGGTATTGTGGCACTTCCTCTGGCACTGGCTTTCGGCATACAGGCCTTCGGCGGTGTCAACGACCCCTCGGCAGCCTCGATGGGCGCCCTAGCCGGACTGGTGGGCGCCACCATGCTCGGATTCTTTGCAGCCCTCTTCGGCGGCACCCACAGCCAAATCAGCGGTCCCACCGGTCCTATGACCGTAGTGGCTGCCACCCTCATCAGCGGCGTGTGGGCCACCAGCAGCGGAAGCATCTCGTCGGTGCTCATCAGTATGGCGCTGGCAGGGCTGTTCTGCGGCTTGTTCCAAATCCTCTTCGGCATCATCAAGCTGGGCAAATACGTCCGCTATATCCCCTACCCCGTCCTGTCGGGCTTCATGAGCGGTATCGGTGTCATCATCATCCTTCAGCAGCTCTACCCTCTGGTCGGCCTGAAAGGCACCGGCACCATGATTGACCTGGTGATGGGCATCCCTACTGCCGTGTCCGACGGCATCAGCGTCACCGCCCTGCTGCTCGGCTTGGGCACCATCGCCATCATCGAGCTCTTCCCTCTCGTCACCAAGAAGGTGCCCGCCACGCTGGTGGCCCTTATCGTGATGACCGTGGTGTCGCTCTTCTGCAACCTGGACAGCAAGCTCATCATCGGCGACATACCCTCCGGCCTGCCCCTGCCCTTCTTCGCCAACGCCAACATCAGCCTGTCGGGCATCGACTGGCTCACAGTGCTGAAAGCTTCGCTCATCCCCGGCCTCACACTCGCCGGCCTGGGCTCAATCGACACCCTGCTCACCTCCGTGGTGGCCGACAATATCACCAAGACCAAGCACAACAGCAACAAGGAACTCATCGGACAAGGCATCGGCAACGCCGTTGCAGGCCTCTTCTGCGGCCTTCCCGGCGCAGGTGCCACCATGCGTACCGTGGTTAACGTGAAGAGCGGTGGTCGCACCCAGATTAGCGGCATGGTCCACGCGCTGCTGCTGCTGGCCATTCTCTTAGGCTTGGGCGGACTGGTGAAATACGTACCCCTGTCGGTTCTCGCCGGCATCCTTATCACTGTGGGTTGGGGCATCATCGACTTCAAAGGCTTCAAAGACCTCCTGCGCATCCCCCGCGCCGACGCCGTGGTGTTGGTGGTGGTGTTCCTTGTCACTGTCTTTGTCGACCTGCTCACCGCTGTCGGCATCGGCATGGTCATCGCCTGCGTGCTCTTCATGAAACGTGCCAGCGACCTGGTCGAAGGCGGTTACAGCAGCAGCACCATGACATCCTCCGACCTGCACAAAGGGCTGCCCAGCCCGGGCGAAGCCAACTTCGACAAGTCCAAACCCTGGCAGGACGAAGGGGGCATCACCGACGAGATGCGCCAACACATTTATGTCCAGCGCCTTAACGGCCCCATTTTCTTCGGAACCATCAACAAGTTCAAGGAAGTGATGGAAGACGTGCCCGACCACGCCAAAGTGGTCATCATCCGCATGAAACTGGTCAGCTTCATGGACCAGTCGGGGCTCTACGCCATGGAGACTGCCATCAAAGACCTCCAAGCCCGTGGCATCCTTGTCTTGATGACCATCATCCAGCCCCAGCCCATGTACATGCTCAAAACCCTCCACGTCATCCCCGCCGTCATCCCCGAAGAACATACGTTCAAGACCTTCGAATCGTGCGTTTCGTTCCTCTCCGAATTGAAATTTGAGAATTGAGAGGGCTGACGCATCCATGAAAGACAACATTTTATACTCTAAGAGCATGGCATTTGCCATCATGTGTGTCAAACTATACAAACACTTGACCACAGAAAAAAAAGAGTTTGTTCTGAGCAAGCAACTGCTGCGAAGCGGCACCAGCATTGGTGCCAACATTCGTGAAAGCAGAAATGCCCAGAGCCCGGCTGACTTTATCAATAAGATGTCAATAGCATTGAAAAAGGCTGACGAAACACAATATTGGTTTGAGCTGTTATACAATACTGAATATATCTCTGAAGAAGAATTCACCTCAATTAATACCGATGTAAATGAATTGATTTCCATGCTCATATCGGTCATAAAAACGAGCAAAAGCAAAATAAACAAAGAATAATAACCACGAAGTGGAAAAGAGGAACTAGGCCGGCAGGTCTCCATTCTCAATTCTCAATTC
>JAFRXG010000082.1:0-8092 GCA_017441565.1 Bacteroidales bacterium
GAATTGAGAATGTGCGGCCGCACATTCTCAATTCCTGCGGGGGCATGTGGTGGCCACAACCCCGGCAAGGAGGAAGGCAAAAAGCCGCAGTTCTTGTCAAAAAGCAGTAAAAAGAGTTAAATTATAGTTAAAGTCGTCTCAGAAGTGATAATTTTCGGCATTTTTGGTGCCTTTATATATAGGAGGGCCACTCTATGAAACCTTTGAAACTGACAAAAGAAAGCCCCGCACGAGCAAGTGTGTGCCGTCGTGCGGGGCGGAAAGAAGAGGACACTAGGGCGGGAGATGTATGTCGACTTTCATTTCAAACCACTTCTCCCCGCCTGCTAGGCCCAAGGCATAGAAAGGTCTGATGCCGCCACTATAAACGCAGCAAGGCCGATTCTATTGTGTGGAAAAGGGTAAAAAGTCTGCACCCCCACGCAGCAACAGCAGACAAATCATTTAACATTTGATAAGTATGTATAATAATAACAATTACCATTATGAGAAAAGAAATTGTATTCAATGGTGTCATCCGATATGGAGCGACCCAGATTCTCCTGATTTTAATATGTCTGCTGTCAAGTGCCGCAGCAGACGCTCAGACAATTCAGTCGTCACATTATCGCATACCTAACCATAATTGCAATAATGTTATAATTCGTGAAAGTGGAGCAGGGACGCCTGTCATAAGCTACCATAGCCATAGTTTGCCTTATGGAGCAAGGTTCATGTATGGAGACCTTAATTCGGGTACAGTTAAAGAGTTCATCATTTATGATACCAATACGGCTGCCAACAATACAATAAGCTATGCGGTGAACGATATGCGAGTGGTTGGAGACATGTGTTACTTCTGTGGTATGAGGGTGTATACACATGGGGAACCAGATCCAGAGACGGGGGGCGTTGTGAAAGACAGCGTGGGCGTATTAGGGCGTTTTCCTCTGGACCCCTCTGGATTTGGAGGCCGTGTGAAGTTCGACCTGAAACATGTCCATGGAACGAAATGCCTCAGCCGTATGGCGACTTATGTGTACGGGACAGATACGTTGCTGGCTATAATCGGTATAGTGGACCAGCCCACCTCTCAGTCATGCCTGACAGTGGCAAGGGTCAACGGTCTAAACCCATGGCAATATAACGTGCTGTACCCAAATGTGTCCGCCGCGATGGACGTATTCACAGATATAGCCATCGATGCGCATAAGACGACCATTGCGTCATACCAGAAGGCCAATGGTGGAAGGGACCACTTCTGCCTGAGGTCTTCGAGAAACTTTATGCTTGATTTTGACACCTATACAGACTTCGACAACTTGTACAAATATAGTGTGAGCCCGCTGACCACGAACGACACTTGCGTCAGGCTTGTACGTCCTGAATATGCCGATGTGCGACTGAGTGCCGTGCCATGGGAGAAGAAGGTGTATGCCGCGTTTATGGCCTCGGAAGACAGCTGCCCTACAAGTCTGTACAGGACGGCCATGTGCGAAATACAGACCTCGGACATGCTTCTAACCAATGCGCAGGTTGTGCAAAGGCTGTATAAGGATGCCCATTCACTGGTCGACATGAAGTACCTGTACCGTACATTCGGGACAGAGTCGGGTGCTTCGGTGGCACTGCTGCACCTTGCGGATGACGACTACAATACTATCGTGGAATACCCCAACGCACTTGTAAGCAGCTACAGCGGAGTTGTGCCCAAGGTGCTGGTGCAGATGCATGGAAAGAATAGGATGAGGTCTGTGAGTGCTTATGGTGACAACGTCCGTTTTGGAGGCGTGTGGGAGGCTCCGGCACCAGTTCTGACTTGTCTGCAAGAGGACCTGCCGCCGGTACACAGCAACAGCCAGTGCATGATTAACTGTGATGCCGACATCAAGACCGTAAGAGGGCCTCAGGAGCCTCAGCCTCTTGATAGTCCGTTGCAAAAGTTTTATTCCAACATGTTAGATTTGAATTGGGATGCAAAGTCCTCCAGCACCACATCGGAGGCCGTTACGAACGAATGTAGCTATTAACCATAAAAATATTAACATCATGAAAAAGATTCTTTTTGTTCTGACAATGGGTGTACTTCTGCCGCTGGCAGTATCGGCCCAGATGGACACAGTACAGTGGAATTGTGCCGAATACCACCGATCAATATGGTATGACACGCTGCCAGAATTCTATTCCTATTGGAATAATGATTCTACACTTCCGAGTTTAGGGCTGTATTCATACGAAGGCGGGATACATGCTATGGTGCCTGTGGTGCCGCAATATGTAGACGGCCCGACCCAGATATACGGGGTGGCGGTGGCAGTGCAGGGCAGCTTTAATTCTAATGAGGAAAGTGGATTTATGCATATTCCCAGCTATGACATCCGCTATAATCAGTTCACTGCCGAATATGTGTACCTGTTTCAGAAGGTGGGTGACTCAATTGTGCTGCGTGACTCAGCGCGGTGGGACACCGTCACGCCGAAGATAATGAAGGTGGCACTAAACGCCGACACGCTGCTTCATGGGTTCAGGCATGTGATGGTATACGAGGCTATGTTCAAAGCACCCATACTGGTGGACTCGGTGTTCTACACCGCCTCTTCAGACAACGGTGGTATATACCCCAGCTCCATATTCTGCGGCTATGAGTACTATCCAGTGTTGCCGATACTGGTGACCAAAAGAAATGTTCCTTATTTTCAAGAGTGGTGCCCGAAACCTTCGTGGTGGTCATGGATGAGATGGAGCCCACGTACTCGGGAGTGGTACTATTATCAACCCACACCATTGGGGCCATATGTGGCAGTAGAGTTTTGGTTTCAATTCCCGATAGTGGACTACGTGGAACTGATAGTGACCTCGGCGGACACAACGATGGGCACAGCAGGTCCCGTGCGGCACGTGGCCCGCAACACGACACAGACCATCTATGCCACGCCGAAGCGGGGGCACCGGTTTTCGCACTGGAGGGAGGACGGGGGAATACATGCCATACGCAGCGTGTACATCAGTCAAGACACGACGCGTTTCACCGCCGTCTTTGAACCGCTGGAGAGCTATAGAGTGGAGGCATCGGTCAATGACGAGTCAATGGGCAGTGTGACGGTGGACGACAGCATTCATTACGAGGGGGAGGAAGCCCTGTTCGAGGCCATCCCGAATGGTCGCCAGTACAGGTTCACCCACTGGAGCAACGGCAGTACGGACAACCCATTATCAATAGAGGTGAGTAGCGACACCTTGCTGACTGCCTATTTTGAACCCACTCCCGTCTACACCGTCACCGTGCGCAGCAACAACGAGGCGATGGGCTACACGATGGGCGACAGCACCTATTATGAGGGCGACGAGGCCGTGCTGGCGGCTGTGCCGCTGGGCGAGAACCGCTTCGAGCGCTGGACCGACGGCGACACGGCGAACCCGCGGTATGTGGTGGTGACGCAGGACACTGCATTCACCGCCCAGTTCGTGGAGCCGGAGCCGCCAGAAGGGGTTGCGACGGCTGACGGTGCGGGCATCACCTTCAGGCTGCTCCCCAACCCGGCATCGGGCAGCGTGCTTTGTGTTTTTGATAGAGAGGCGATTGCGGGCGGAGTGTTAGCGATGACCGACGCCACAGGCCGCGAGCTGATGCGCCACGAGCTGGCACCCCTCACCACCAGCCTCCGCCTCGACCTCTCCGCCCTGCCCGCCGGCACCTACTTCGTCACCCTCGCCACCCCCCAGGGCTCCAGCACACAGAAACTCATACTGGAGTAATTGAGATTTGAGAATTGAGAATGTGCGGCCGCACATTCTCAATTCCTGCGGGGGCATGTGGTGGCCACAACCCCGGCAAGGAGGAAGGCAAAAAGCCGCTGTTCTTGTCAAAAAGCAGTAAAAAGAGTTAAATTATAGTTAAAGTCGTCTTAGGAGTGATAATTTTCGACATTTTTGGTGCCTTTATATATAGAGGAGACAAAAAAATGAAACTGATACAAGAAAGCCCCGCACGAGCAAGTGTGTGCCGTTGTGCGGGGCTGAAATTGAGGGCACGAAGGCGGGAGAAGTAAACCAATTACCATTTCATACTACTTCTCCCCGCCTGCTAGGCCCAAGGCATAGAAAGGTCTGATGCCGCCACTATAAACGCAGCAAGACCGATTCTATTGTGTGGAAAAGGGTAAAAAGTCTGCACCCCCACGCAGCACCAGCAGACAGCTTATTCAGACGGCTGACAATAAGTCTGGACAAACTTTATAAATGCAAAACTATGAAGTACAAAGCAATAGTAAAATGGCTGCTCCTGTTCCTGCTGCTGGGGATCGGGCCGACAGCTATGTCGCAGGGCGACGACTACGTCCCCACCCCCTGCCAAAGCACATGGAAAAAATACAGCGGCATACAGGAGTCGCTCAGCACCATCCGCAGCGACAACGCCTACAGGGTGTCCCACGTCCAAAGCATGAATACAGCGACTGGGATAATGGAGCATGTCTTTATCATACTGAACTATTCGACAGGCGTTGAGACGGCCATCTCCACAACCTTCAATATATACGACAACACAGACGGTGCATACAACATCACCGACATGGAGCTGTTCAATGGCGAGTGCTACTTCTGTGGGCAACTTTTGACCCCATACCTTGACCTCAACGGAAACCCTCTGACCAAGGGTTTCGTGGGGCATTTCTCGCCTCAGGCCATACAGGTCGGATCTGGAGGCCTCCTCTTTTATGTGGTGCATGATGTTTATGGCCTTCCGCGCCTCACAGTCACAAGGCACTCTGATGGTATGCCTTTGGTCAGCCTTATCGGGAAACAGTACAATGGTGACCAAGAATGCCTGATGGAGCTGCATCCGAATGCTTCGGCAGAGTGGTATTACAAATTTTGCACACTCAACACACCGTTGAATGTCATTTTTTCAGACATTCAGGCGAGTGCCGACAGCATAACCCTTCTGTCACAAATGAAGTGCGACAATGACCATCCTGATGAATACGACGACTACGACTACCGCCACCAGGTGTTCCTGCTGGACAGGTTCGGACTGTCGGGATGCTCCAACTCTTACTATCCTACCGGGCACTATATGGCATACTACTTGATGAACGACTTCTGCATCTTCCACTACCGCAATGCACCGATGGCACTGAGCCGCATGGGGTATGACGGATATGGGTTTGCCGTGGCCTTCGGTGTGAAAGAGGACGGGGTGAGCCACACCGGCATTCGGCTGTTCCCATTCAATAACGCCTGGTCGTACGACAGCTGCATCTACTACCGACTGGGGCCTTACACGACGATTGAGGAGATGGGCAACCTGTCGGGCACGAACACCCTGTTCTTGCTGTCGAGGGACAACACCCACACCAACAGGACTGTCACCATTCCAACATGGGGTGCGAGCCACAGCACGACAGTCATGTACTCCACTAACTACAATCTGAGCTCACTCACCCAGAGGAGCACGGGTAACTACATCGACATCACTGGGCGCGACGGCTCCAAGACATACCACCTGTTCAACCAGAGCACATTCTTATTATCATTCCCGTCCTGCTTTGACAAGGGCACGTATACGTACAGCGTGCTCCCGCAGAAGAACGCTGTCATGATGTATACAGATTGGGAATTCTCTGAACCGACGAGATTATACTGGGAAAATGCCGATTTCTCCGACATGGGCAAGCTTGAAGAAGACGTGGTCTGCAAGAAATGCATATCCGACTAAGAAAACGATTAACCGTAAAAAAATACAAATACTATGAAAAAGATAATCATTATTACAGCCGCCATCGTCATGGCGGGCATGGGCCTGAGGGCGCAGGACATCTCCACCGACACGCTGCCCTGTGGTCAGCGGCAGCCCCACTTTTACTACAGCAGCTGGTACGACACCGCCTATTGGTACTGGCATCCGGAGGAACGCATGGTGAGACGTGGTACAGTGGGGCTGGGTGGTAGTTTACCAACCAGTTCTCAAGATTTTCAAGTGCGTAAAGGATATGTGCGCGACTCCATCCGTATAAGGGGGCTGTGGGCGTTGGTGTCGCAGAATGCAAACGGCAACCCCAATAACCCATATACCCCATCTATTTCGTACCAAAACACCCCTCGGGTTCCGGAATACCTCTACCTGTATGTCTATAACCCCAAAGTCCCGATAAATCCTAATGACACGTCGAGATTCCTGCTGCGCGTGGCAACAGTCCGGTGGGACACGGCGTCCCCGAAGATGATGTGTTTCCAGATGATTGCTGGTGACACTTTCCCCCATGTCTACTGCCATGTGTACGAGGCGTTGTTCGACACCGTGGTCACCCTTCAGGGCGACTACTGGATAGGGGGAACTCATTACAACAACCAAAGGAATTATTTAACATTCGACCATTCCCCGACAGCTTATGTCACAGTGGGGAACGGACATGGTTCCCCTTACCAGGACCTCAACATAGATTCAATCACAAGTGCCTATGGGCCGGATGGTCCGTTTGGTTGTATCGTAACTTCAGTTTTTTACGGTCCCTACGGCCTCATCACCGACACGATGCCCTACGTCGAGCTGCTCATGGACGACACGGCACATGGCTACGGGGTCAGCGCCTACTACATCGACTCGACCTACCAGACCATCACCGCCTACTCCAAATGCGGCTACCGCTTCAGCCACTGGAACGACGGCGACTCCGCCAACCCGCGCACCATCTTCGTGACGCAGGACACGACGTTCACCGCCTACTTCGACAGCGTGGGACTGTTCAACGTCAGTGTGAGCAGCAACGACACGGTGCTGGGGGACGTGACCCTGATGAAGAAGCGAGATTGGTATCATTATCCCGACCGTCTTATTGATCCCAGGGTGGAGGACCCGCGCTATGTCCCTGTGGCTGGGAACGACAGCTCCTTCTGCGAAGAGTTTGAGGTAATCCTGAGGGCGAAGGCACACGAGGGGGCGCGCTTCAGAAGATGGAGCGACGGCAGCACCGACATCACGCACACCCTGCGCGTGACGGGAGACTCGGCGTTCGTCGGCTACTTCGGCCGACTGGTGCTGTACAGCGTGACAGTCCTCAGCAACGACGAGGCGCAGGGCTATGTCACGGGCGACAGCACCTATTATGAGGACGACGAGGCCGTGCTGGAGGCCGTGCCGCTGGAAGGGCACCGCTTCGTGAGCTGGAATGACGGCGTGATGGACAACCCGCGCCGCCTCGTGGTGACGCAGGACACGGTGTTCACCGCCATCTTCGAACCCATCCCCGTCTACACCGTCACCGTGCGCAGCAGCAACGAGGCGCTGGGCTACACGACGGGCGACAGCAGCTATTATGAGGGCGACGAGGCCCTGCTGGCGGCCGTGCCGCTAGGCGTGAACCGCTTCGAACGCTGGAACGACGGCGTGACGGACAACCCGCGCCGCATCATCGTAACGCAGGACACCGCCTTCACCGCCCTGTTCCTCACCCCGCAGGGCATAGCACAGGCCACAGGGGAGCCCCTCTTCCGCCTGCTGCCCAACCCGGCATCAGGCAGCGTGCAGTGCGAGACCGCGGGCGACCCGTTCCCCGGCGGCACCCTCACCCTCACCGACGCCACAGGCCGCGAGCTGATGCGGCGCGAGTTGGAACCCCACACCACCGGCCTCCGCCTCGACCTCTCCGCCCTGCCCTCTGGCACCTACTTCGTCACCCTTGCCACCCCGCAGGGCTCCAGCACCCAGAAGCTGATTCTGAAATAGTGAACAATCTGATGAATAAAAGATGCACACCACGACTATAGGTTATGAAAAACCTGCCACCCATGCCCCGCACACCCATACTGGAGTGTGCGGGGCGGAAGGAGGCAAGGCTGACCCCAGAAAGAGGATGGCAGAAAAGAGTCCTTTCCTGTTAAGGGGATTTCTAGAAATCACCTCGGAGAGGTGTGGCCATTAATAACGTTGCAGAAGTCGAGAGCAGAGCAAGCTTGCTTGCCTTGCCGAGATGCGGCAACGTCTCAGAGAAACACCGTACATGGCGCAGTGCGGTGATAGTCAAAACCTAACAAAACTGCGTCTCGTAGTGAAGCAAATCCGGTGGATTTGCGATAGTGGTGCAAAGCGAAACGGAGAAACACAATGACAATGAAA
>JAFRXG010000083.1:0-63939 GCA_017441565.1 Bacteroidales bacterium
ACAGCACCACCACCCTCCACCTCACCCTCAACCACAGTACCACCGGCCTCGAGACCGTCACCGCCTGTGACAGCTACACCTGGCACGGCACCACCTACACCAGCTCCACCAGCACCGCTAGCCATACTAGCACCAACGCCGCGGGCTGCGACAGCACCACCACCCTCCACCTCACTATCAACCTCAGCACCACTGCTACCGAGACCGTCACCGCCTGCGACAGCTACACCTGGCATGGCCAAACCTATACTAGCTCCACTAGTACTCCTAGCTTTACTAGCCTGAACGCCGTCGGCTGCGACAGCACCACCACCCTCCACCTTACCATCAACTACAGCACTGCTGCTATAGAAGAAGTCACCGCCTGTGACAGTTACACCTGGCATGATTCTGTCTATACTACCTCTGCTATCGACTCTATCACCCTTACCAACGCCGCAGGGTGTGACAGTACGGTGACCCTCCACCTCACCATCAACTACAGCATCTACGACACCATTCATGAAAGAGCTGTCAACAGCTATGAGTGGAACGGCCAGGTGCTGACTGAGACCGGCGAATATGTCTACGAAGGACAGACCGAGGCGGGATGCGACAGCATCGTTACGCTGAAACTCACCATCGACCACGTGGGCATTGCCGATGTCCTCGACTCAGAAGATCTGAACATCTATCCAGTCCCCACCACCGGCCAGCTTACCATCGAGGCAGACGGAGTGACGAAGGTGGAGGTGTTTGACTATGCCGGCCGTCTGGCTGCAACCTTTGTCAACACCAACCAGCTCGACATCTCACAGCTGCCTTCCGGCACCTACGCACTGCGTATCACCCTCCAAAAGGGAAGCACCGTGCGCCGTGTCGTCAAGCACTAGCCACAGGGATGAATTGAGTATTGGAAATGGGGAATTGGGAAACTCAATTCCCCATTTTTAACTTTCTATGTTGGGATAACGGAATAATTTCGTATATTTGCATTGTAAACTCATAGGAGGTGTTATCTCCAAGGGGTTGACATGTAATAGAATAGATAAAAATAATAACGTAAATATATATATAAATGAAACAACTTATCGAGTGCGTGCCCAATATCAGCGAGGGCCGCGACATGAATATCATTAACCAGGTGACCGCCGAAATAGAGAAGGTGGAAGGTGTGAAGCTTCTGGATGTGGATCCCGGCCAGACGACCAACCGTACTGTCATCACCTTCGTTGGTGAGCCCGAACAGGCTTGCGAGGCCGCTTTCCGCGTGGTGCAGAAGGCTGCCGAGCTCATCGATATGCGTAACCACCATGGCGCCCATCCCCGTCAGGGTGCTACGGACGTGTGTCCCCTCATCCCGGTGAGCAACATCACGATGGAAGAGGTGGTGGAATATGCCCACAAACTGGGCAAGCGTCTGGGTGAGGAGTTGAATATTCCCATCTACTGCTACGAGAACGCCGCCTTCCAGCCCAAACGCCGCAACTTGGCATACTGCCGCACGGGCGAATACGAGAGCCTCAGCAGCCGTCTGGGCAGTGAGGAGTGGAGACCCGACTTTGGTCCGAACGAATGGAACGACCATGTGGCCCAGACAGGTGCCACCCAGGTGGGTGCCCGCGACTTCCTGGTGGCCATTAACTACAACTTGAACACCACCAGCACCCGCCGTGCCAACGCTGTGGCTTTCGACGTGCGCGAGAAGGGCCGTCCCCAGCGCGAGGGTGGCAAGCCCAGCGGTAAGATTATGAAGGATGAAAAGGGCAACACCATCATGATTCCCGGCACGTTGAAGGGTACCAAGGCTATCGGCTGGTATATCGAGGACTACGGCATCGCCCAGGTGTCGATGAACATCACCAGCATCAAGGTGGCTCCTGTGCACAAGTGCTTCGACGAGGTGTGCCGCTGCGCAGCTAACCGAGGCTTGCGTGTGACGGGTTGCGAGATTGTGGGCCTGATACCTAAGAGCGTGCTGATTGATGCCGGTAAATACTACCTTGCCAAGCAGCAGCGCAGCCTCGGCGTGAGCGAGGATGAGATTATGAAGGTGGCCATCAAGAGCATGGGTTTGGACGACCTGAAACCTTTCGACCCCAAGGAGAAAGTCATCGAGTTCCTTATTGAGGACCACAGCCAGAAGAAGCTGGTGGACCTGACTTGCACCGGCTTCTGCGATGAGACGGCCAGCGAGAGCCCCGCCCCCGGCGGTGGCAGCGTGAGTGCCTACATGGGTGCTTTGGCCGCTTCGCTTGGCACCATGGTTGCCAACCTGACGGGTGGCAAAGCCGCCTACGACGACGAATGGGAGAAGTTCAGCGACGTGGCCGTGAAGGGTCAGGCGTTGAAGACCGAGCTGTTGCACTTGGTGGACGAGGACACCAACGCTTTCAACAAGATAATGAACGCTTTCGGTCTGCCTAAGAAGACCGACGAGGAGAAGGCTGCCCGTACGGCTGCCATACAGGAGGCCACCAAGTTTGCCACCGAGGTGCCGTTCCACACCATGCAGAAGAGTTTTGAGGCCTTCGAGGTGTGCCGCGCCATGGTGGAGTGGGGCAATCCCGCCAGCGTAACCGACGGCGGCGTGGGCGCATTGGCAGCCCGCAGTGCCGTGATGGGTGCCCACCTGAACGTGAAAATCAACGCCAGTTCGCTGAAGGACGAGTCTTTCAAGAACGACATCCTGGCCAAGGCTGCCGACTTGGAGGCCCGTGCCATCAAGGAAGAAGCAGAGATTATCAAGATTGTCAACGAGAAAATAGGACTCTGATAATGAGATTTGAGGATTGAGAATTGAGGATTGGCTGCTACAGTAGGCTGATTTTCAATTCTCAATTCCTTGTTATCACTTTTGCTTGAATATGACAAGGGAAGAAATTTTGAAAGAACTAGAACAGCAACGCAAGTTGCTGAGCAACTATGAAGAGCTGGAAGTGGACATGGAGGACGATGCTGCCTACATAGCCCGTGGTAACGGTTTCTGTGATGCCAAATACAGCGAAGACTTCCTTCAAGGCCAAGCCGACAAGATTCGTGCCCGCATCGCCGAGTTGGAACAGATGCTGTGAAGCATTTTCCCTGTCATGGCAGACCTACACCTATAGAGCATGAACAAAAAAGAGACCTGACTAAGCTTAGTCAGGTCTACTTTTTCAAAATAAGATGAAAACTACAATTGTTCTGTGACCCAACGACAAGCATCGGTGTAGATGTTGTCGCGGACGCTGTCGAAGAGGAGCAGGTAGCCCATGATGATGAGGGCTACATACTCGGTGAGTTTGCGGGCGTGATGCTCGAAACGGGGTGCCGAAGTACCTTCAGTGGCAGCGTTGTCGTACATGGCGTTATAGTGTTTCACACCTTCGCGCAACATGTTGAGGCATTCGTTGAGTTCGGGAGTGAGGGAGAGTTCTGCGGCCTTAGTGTCGTAGTCGGCTACAATCTTCAGATAGCCACCGCTGACGATACCCTTGAGGGCTGCGACCACCTGGAGCTGGCTAGTGCCTTCGTAGATGGTGAGGATGCGGGCGTCGCGATAGAGGCGTTCGCAGGCGTATTCCTTCATGAAGCCGCTGCCGCCATGGATTTGGATGCAGTCGTAAGCGCAACGATTGGCATATTCGCTGGCCATGAGCTTGACAAGCGGGGTGAGCATGTCGGCGATGCGGGAGGCGGGTTTGGAGGTGGCGGAGAGATCGACATAGCGGGCGGTCTCGTACATGAGGGTACGGGCGGCCAGGGTGCGCGAATGCATGGCACGCAGGATGTCCTGCACTTGGATGAAGTTGCCGATGGCGTGGCCGAATTGCTCACGGGTGGCGGCGTATTCGTCGGCTTCGTGGCAGGCGGCCTCGCAAAGGCCGATTGACTGGGCACCAACACCCAGACGGGCACCATTCATGAGCGACATGACATATTTGATAAGCCCCAGACGGCGTTCGCCGACCAGCTGAGCGGGTGCGTTGTTGAACACCAGTTCGGCGGTGGGAGAGCCTTTGATGCCCATCTTGTTCTCGATGCGGCGGACGGTCATACCGCCGTCGGCACGGTCGAAGACAAAGTAGGAGAGGCCACGGCCGTCGGTAGTGCCTTCCTCACTGCGGGCGAGAACCAGATGAATATCGGCATCGCCGTTGGTGATGAAACGTTTCACGCCATTGAGACGCCAGCAGTTGGCTGCTTCGTCAAAGGTGGCCCTCAGACGGACGGATTGGAGGTCGCTGCCGGCATCGGGTTCGGTGAGGTCCATGGAGCAGGTGGCACCGTCCTGGATGCGGGGCAGGAACTTCTGCTTAAGCTCTTCAGAAGCAAACTGCTGGATGGTGTCAGCACAATCCTGAAGACCCCAGATGGTGGCGAAGCCGACATCGGCGCGGGCGATGATTTCGGCAGCCATGACGGCAACGACGCGGGGCATGTTGAGGCCACCGAAACGACGTTCGAGGGTCATGCCATAGAGGCCTGACTGGATGAGGGTGTCAAGGTTTTGGCGGGTGCCGGCGGCATAGTGGACGCGGCCGTCGACCAGATGGGGACCTTCCTGGTCAACACTTTCGGCATTGGGAGCGATGACTTCGGCGGCGATGCTGCCCAGAAGGTCCAGCACCATTTCATATTGATTGACGGCTTCCTCACTATTGGCGGGAATACCCTCGCCCTTTTCGGCGAAGCCTTTTTCGGCGGCTTCGGTTACACGCACCATGTCAGGATGGTGGAGGTGTAAAGAAAGACTTTGATTATCAGAATAGAAGTTCATGTTATTTCAAGATATTGTTGCAACTTTCTATCAGCATCGGAAGCACGTTGTTGACATCGCCAATGATGGTGTAGTCGGCAATGGCGTTGATGGGTGCTTGGGGGTCGGTGTTGATGGAGATGATTTTGGAAGACTGGTCCATGCCGGCGCGGTGCTGTACGGCACCAGAGATGCCGCAGGCGATGTAGAGGCGGGGACGTACGGTGACACCTGTTTGGCCAATCTGGCGGTCGTTCTCGGCAAAGCCCGCATCGACGGCTGCACGGGTGGCTCCCACTTCGCCACCAAGGAGGTGTGCGAGTTTGTGGAGCATCTGGAAGTTCTCTTTGCTGCCCATGCCATAGCCGCCCGCGACGATGATGGGCGCACCTTTGATGTTGGTGCGCTGCTCGACGATGTCGCTGTGGAGGATTTTGACGGCCCCGTCGACGGTATCAAGTGAGTTGCCAAGATCGAGGGTTGTGATGGTGCCTTTGTAGTTGGCATCGAAGACCTCCTTTTTCATTACGCCTTCGCGGATGGTGGCCATCTGAGGGCGTGTCTCAGGTGAGACGATGGTGGCTATGATGTTGCCGCCGAAGGCGGGACGAATCTGATGGAGGAGCTGGTCGTAGTGTTTGCCGGTCTTGATATCGTCGTGAGAGCCAAGCTCGAGAGCGGTGCAGTCGGCGGTGAGGCCACAACGAAGGTAAGAGGCGATGCGGGGTGCGAGGTCGCGGCCGACGGTGGTGGCACCGAAGAGGACGACATCGGGCTGTTGCTGTTCAAGAACCTTGCTCAATACGATGAAATGGGGCAGGGTGCGATAGGAGGCAAGGCGGCTGTCGTTGGCGACAAAGATTTCGTCTACACCATAGGGGAACAGCTCTTTGGCAGCTTGCTCAACATTGTCGCCTGCCACAACAGCCTGTAGTCTGCCGTGCATCTCGGAGGCCAGTTGGCGGCCCTTGGTGCAGATTTCAAGACTGACATCGGCGATATGGTTGCTGCGGGTCAGCTCGCAATATACTAGTACATTATTCATAATAGGCAATTTAGTGTTAGTGTTCTATGGCTACGAGATGATGTGTTCCTTGGAAAGTGTGGACATGAGCTGCGAGAGCGCCTTGGGTGTGGCGGCAACCTGCTGGCTTTCCTTGTGGGAAAGAACGATGTTGTCGATTTTCTTCACTTTGGTGGGTGAGCCTTTCAAACCGAGACGCGAGAGGTCGGGGTCGACATCGTCGGCATTGAGGAAGCGAACCTCTTTGTTGGCGAGCTTGAGCAGGCGATGGGCATGAGGATAGCGACAGTCGGGGGCCGAAGCAGTAACGGTGACCAGGAGGGGCAGGTTGCCACACACCTGTTCGACACCGTCGGCGAGACGGCGGTTGAGGACGATGGTCTTGTCGTTGACATCGCAGAGCGTTTCGGCATAGGTGATTTGCGGAAGGTTGAGTTTTTCAGCCACCTGAGGGCCTACCTGAGCGGTGTCGCCATCAATGGCCTGGCGGCCACAGAAGACGAGGTCGACATGACCCAGTTTGCGAATGGCTTGCGAAAGGGCATAGGAGGTGGCCAAGGTGTCGGAACCGGCGAAACGAGCATCGCTGAGGACGAAGCCGTCGTCAGCACCACGGGAGCAGGAGTCCTTGATGATTTGGGCAGCCCGCTGGGGTCCCATGGTTACGACAGTGATGTGAGAGCCAGGAATCTTATCCTTCACCTGCAATGCCATTTCGAGGGCTTTGAGGTCTTCGGGATTGAAGACCGTAGGGAGTGCGGCCCGGTTGACGGTGCCGTCGGGGTTCATGGCATCACCTCCGACATTGTGGGTGTCGGGTACCTGTTTGGCCAGAACCACTATCTTCAATTCAGACATGTTGTTATTGGTTTATCGTATTAAATATAAGGTTTGCAATATCGCGGACTGTCTTTATCTTGGCGGTATCGTCGTCAGAGAGGTGGACATCGTATTTGCGTTCGACATCCACGATGAGTTCGACGATGTCGAGCGAGTCGGCACCCAGGTCATTGGTGAGGTTGTCGTCAAGTGTGATGGCACGGTCACAACCAATACGGTCGGTGACAAGCTCGATAACTTCATCGGATATTAGTTCGAACGTTTTCATATTGCATTCCAGTTTTTTGATTATTGTTATTTAAACTAATTGTATAAAGGTATGAGGACTTAGAGAACCAAGCCTCCGTCGCAGCAGATGACTTGTCCGGTGACATACTCGGCAAGCTCGGAAGCGAGGAAGAGACTGACGCGGGCCACATCCTGGTCGGTGCCGCCACGGTGCAGGGGGATTTGATCCATCCAATGCTGACGAGCTTCGGGGCTTAACTTCTGGGTCATAGGTGTTTCGATGAAGCCAGGAGCAACGGCGTTGCAACGCACATTGCGGCTGCCCAACTCTTTAGCGAGGGAACGGGTGAAACCAAGGATGCCGGCCTTGGCGGCGGCATAGTTGCACTGACCCGCATTGCCGTTGATGGCAACGATGGAACTGATGTTGATGATGGAGCCGCTACGCTGTTTGAGCATCATGGGGGTGAAAGCTTTGCAGTAGTTATAGACCGATTTCAGGTTGGTCATGATGACGGCATCCCAGTCGTTGGGAGACATACGGAGAATGAGGTTGTCGCGGGTGATGCCGGCATTGTTGACCAGCACATCAAGACGACCAAACTCTTGCTCGACAATTTTCACAATATCGGTGGTTTGCTGGTAGTCGGACACGTCAGCTGCAACAAAGCGGCATTTGGTTCCTTTGGAAGTCAGCTCCTCGACAAGCGAGCGGCTGTTGTCGTCTTCGCGCAGGTCGGTGAAGATGATATTTGCGCCGTTTTCGGCAAAAAGCAAAGCATGTTTGCGTCCGATACCGCGGGAGGCTCCAGTAATCAGCGCTGTCTTGTTTTCAAGTAGTTTCATATTGTTATTATTTTTATATAGATGTGCCGCCGAATGACGAGCACAACAGATGCAGTGATTAATTGTTGTTTTGTAGACCGTTAGTGGTGTTTATTTGTTGTTGGGGACGAGCGTGAATATGAGGTCACCCTTGCAGCACAGTTGACCTTCGATGGTGGATTTGGCCTCGACGAAGAAAGTGAGTCCGCGATGATTGGTGATGCGGCCTTGGATGGTGATGGTGTCACCCGGGCGCACCTGCCGTTTGAAGCGGACATTATCGATTCCGCTATAGAATGGCGTGCATCCTTTCTCCAGTTCCTCACGGATGAGGATGCAGCACGACTGGGCCATGATTTCGCATAAAATGACTCCCGGCACAACGGGGTAGCCAGGGAAATGTCCCTGAAGGAAGAATTCGTCGCCTTTCACCTGATAGTGACCGATGGCGTATTCGCCCTCCTTTACCACATCGTCGACAAGCAGCATGGGTTCGCGATGGGGGAGAAATGTCTTTATTTCGTCTCTTTGCATAGTATAATAGTTGTATTAAATGGTTCTTATGGCAACACAGGCGTTCTGGCCTCCGAATCCGAAGGAGTTGGAGATGGCTACGTTGGCCTTATAGTCACGGGCTATGTTGGGCGTGTAGTCGAGGTCGCAGACGGGGTCGGGTTCGTTGAGATTGATGGTGGGAGGCACTGCGCCATGTTTGAGCACGAGGGTGGAGATGACCATCTCTACTGCACCGGCGGCACCCAGCATGTGGCCTACCATCGATTTGGTGGAGCTGATGACGGCTCTGCGGGCTTCCTCTTCGCCCATAGCAAGTTTCAGGGCCATGGTCTCGGTTTTGTCGTTGAGGGGTGTGCCTGTGCCATGGGCATTCACATATAATTTGTCGGAGGCACTGAATTGGGCACCTTGAAGGGCCAGGGAAATGGCGTTGGCTGCACATTTGCCGTCGGGACGGGGGGCCGTGTAGTGGAAGGCATCGCAGGTGTTGCCATAGCCACAGACTTCGGCATAGATTTTGGCACCACGGGCAACGGCATGCTCATACTCCTCAAGAATCAGGACGCCTGCACCTTCGCCCATGACGAATCCTTTGCGGCGAATGTCGAAAGGCAGGGAGGCGGCAGCAGGGTCGGTGCTGGTGGCGAGGGCCTTGCTGTTGGCAAGACCGCTGACGGATATGTCGGTAATGGCAGCTTCGCTACCACCTGTGATCATGACGTCGGCCAGCCCTTCGCGAACCATACGGAATGATTCTCCCACAGAATGGGTACCGGTGGCGCAAGCTGTTACGACAGGGAGGTTTGGGCCTTCGGCATGGAACATGATGGCCACGTCGGCAGAGGCGATGTTGGCAATCATCATGGGAATGAAATGGGGAGAGACACGGCGAGGACCTTCGTTGAGAAGGACACAGTGGTCGTGGAGGAAGGTTTGTATGCCACCGATGCCAGAGCCGATGGCGCAGCCAAAGCGGCTGGGGTCAACGTCGCGTCCGACCTCAAGGCCTGAATCGGCCATAGCCTGACGTGCGGCAGCAATAGCATAAAGGGCATATTTGTCGTTGTGACGGACGGTGGCCTTGTCAATACCGGCGGCAATGGGGTCGAAGTCTTTTACCTCGGCGGCCAATTTGACGGGGAGATTATCAGTAGGAATACTTTTAATAGTATCAATAGCGCATTCACCTTTAAGGAGTCTTTCCCAGAGGGTATCAATATCATTTCCAAGGGGAGTGATACACCCTAATCCTGTTATAACTACTCGTTTCATCTCTAAATGATTGTGTTTTTTAATCTCAAGTATTTCTTAATAGTTGATGGTGCTCCATTTCAGAACAGCAGCACCTGTGACAAAGCCAGCTCCAAATGCACTGAGGGCCAGAATGGAGTCCTGTTTGAATTTGCCTTCTCGCGACAACTCGTCAAGCAGGATGGGAATGCTGGCGGAAGAGGTGTTTCCGTAGCGCTCAATGTTGGTGGGGAACTTCTCGACAGGCTGTTTGATTTGCTCACGAATGGCCTTGATGATTCGCATGTTGGCCTGGTGAAGCAGGAAGTAGTCGACCTGTTCGGGAGTGACACCAGCCTTGGTCATCACGATGTCAAGGTCTTTCTGAGAAGACTCGACAGCCATGCGGAACACTTCTCGTCCCTGCATCACGAGGGGCTCGTCAACGTCAACGCCCCGATGCTCATAGGGGGTGTTTTCCAGACGACGTTTGTAATAAATGACGTCTTTGTCGGGTGAGGCGGTCAGGTGCAGAGATTGCAAGCCGTCACCCTTGGTGACCACCACGGCACCGGCACCGTCGCCGAAAAGGACGCTGGTCTCGCGCTGATGCCAGTCGCAGAAGCGGGTCGGTTCCTCGGCGCAAAGAATAAGGATGTTGTTGGCGCGGTTGGTTTGAAGATAGGCGTCGGCAAAATCAAGCGAATAGATGAAACCGGCGCATGCACCATTGAGGTCGATGCAAGGAGCGTGGCTGCCCACAGCCTCCTGCACGATGGCACTCAGAGAGGGTGTGACGTAATTGTTAGATACATTTGAACAAATAAAAAAGTCTACATCCTCCGGGGAAATTTTAGCGGATTCAAGTGCCGCACGTGTGGCATCGACGGCCAAGTCTTCAAGACGTTCGTTGGTGAGTATTCTGCGTGTGCGAATTCCCGTGCGGGTGGAAATCCATTCATCACTAGTGTTTAGGAAGCCAGTCAGCATCTCGTTACTGACGCTTTTTTCGGGAACTGCACTTCCTGTTCCAATAATTTTCATGCTTATTAAAATTTAATTTTGCGGTTGCAAAGAAACACAGAAATACTGAACTGGCAAAAAAAAAATGATATTTAATATAATATCATGGGCGAAATGACGTTATTTTGGGTGAAAAAAGACTAAAATGGACGAAAAACGAAAATTAACTATGGGTACTTTGGCTAAAACCGAACTTCACGCACCCAATTTTCTCACCCAAAAGCGCAGTATTCTGCTCTTTTTGGCTACTGTGAGCATCTTTGCTTTTCTTTTTATTCTAATATACTATCCTTTAGGGAGAATACGTGCTGAGGTGAGTATTGTTCACTGGAAATTACCCCTTTATACAATCATTGTGGTTGGGGCTGGATTTGTCACACTTATCATAAGCAGAATAATCTTGTACCATTACCAGAAAAAGCATGCGATGCGTCTTCTGGGCTATTCTATATGGCTCATTGCTGAAGTGGCCTTTTTCACCTTATCGCTGACTGTTCTTGCCTATTACCTTAATATCCGTACTGAGGTGTCGTTCCTTCGCCTTATGTCGCGCATATTCCTCGATGTGATAGGTATCCTCATCGTCCCATACATCATTGCCATTTTGCTTTATATCATCAATGAAAAACGGCAGGAAATTCGTGCCCTGCATGCCATGATTTCTGACAAGTCTTCAGAAGAAGGTCTCGTATCGTCGGACACCATTAACTTTTATGATAGGGGTGGGCGCCTGGTATTTGCAACTAAAAAGAGCAATGTACTGTATATCGAAGCATCGGATAACTATACCAATATCCATTATATTAATGAAGGCCATGAGGATTGCTTTATCCTCCACAACTCGATGAAGAATGTAGAAGGTGCTTATGCCAAGATGGGCATGATGCGTTGTCATAGAGGCTATCTTGTCAATTTGGAAAACGTGAAGCTGATACGTAAAGAGAAAGACGGCCTGGTAATCGAGCTGACTCAAAGCAGTAAGACCATTCCCGTGTCAAAGTCTTATGCCGACCGAGTGGCTCATAGTTTTGCCGGTGTCACCAATCCTTAAAAGCCCGACATCATTGTCGACTTGGCTACTGCTTTCAGTTCTTACTATCCTGGATGCTATCGGCGGGTTACAGTTTCGTATAAGCCTATTGCCAGATTGTCTCAATATCGCGTCTTTGTAACGCTTAGTAGTAGTAAATCACTTTATAATCACCACGGAGAGGTGAGACCATTAATAACACTGTACAAGCCGCAAGGCGCAGTGCGGGGATGGTCAAAACCTAACAAAACCACGTCTCGTAGTGATGCTAAACCGGTGGATTTGCGATAGTGGAGCAAAACGAAGCGGAGAAACACAACGACAATGAAAACGAATTAATGGAACCCACCTTAACTCATACACTTCTTTACTTGGCGGTATCTTGAATAGAGGAGTTCGCGAAGCGATTGCAACGAGAGTGAACCACAACTCAGCGTCTATGGTGAGACTGTTCGATAACGTGGTACAACAAAGTGGCGCAGTGCAGTATACAAGAATGAGAGAATGTAAGCAAAAGTAACCATTTATTCTGGAACGATACCTTTTAGATGTTTTCATAGACCTATGATACTTTCCACCGCCTGATCATTAATGGGTTTGTTAGTGTTGGAGGAGCTGTGTTTTGTACCTGTCTTCATCTTTTCTCCGCCTTCGGAAGCGAACCCAAAGCGAAGGCACGACGAAGGCAAGGTGTATGATTGATGATGAGGTGTTTTCGCCCGTCTGATATAATTATACCCAAAAAGGAGAGAAACAGAGTGCACCTTTTAGAAAAAAAGTGGCACAAAGTTGGACATGATTACAATTACAATAAGGGTGGATTCGATTGTTTGACTTCAGGTCACAAGTTCGTGCATTTGCTATACATGGTTCAAGGGGCAGTTAAAGATATTCAAGGTGTCGATAAAAAATAAGAGATTAGCTAAATGTTCACTTTAAATAAATATATAATATTATCTGTATTACAAGCATATTAACTAAAAATGCAGGAGCGTTATTTGAAGGCAATAGTATGGAATGTGGAGTATCTCTTATGAGGCTAAAATAGAAAAATACCAGTCTGTCAAAATTACTTGGGTCTACTTAGAGGCAATATTATGAATGAAGGAATATGTGTGTACCTAAAAATAGCAGAAGGCTGGGTTAATGTTTTAATGTGATAGATTATATTGTATAGTGTAATCAATTGTATATATGAAAAAAACAAGCCATTAGTAATAGCTAACGGCTTGTTCTGTGAATAAAGTCTGTATTCGTTATTCGACAACTTCAGCGATAGAGCCACGATATGCAGGGCATGTGTGATGCGTGCATGAGGCAGCGACCATTGCGAAAAGCATAACGATGCAGACAGCTACAATTGACTTTTTCATGATGTTATATATTATTGATAGTTCTTGTTTGTTAATATTTTAATTGGGTTGAATTATAGCATAGAATTAAATATGGCCATTCTCTAAATCTATATTGCTTAAATTGTTTTTACTCTCTTTTGCAAGGATTCCCTCTTCAACAAGGCGACCACGAATTATACGTTCGCGCATACTAGACCCTCTTGATTTATGCGCTATATCGTACACTTTACTGGGTGTTGTAAAGTATAAAAGTGCCAATTTTAAATATACCCATTTGTTCGAGCTTGTTTTCCAGGATTTCTTTTTTGTGTCTGCCATGTATTAAGATTCTGTATGTTAAGTAATTATGATGGATGTGTGGTTATCTTTCAAATTACAAATATACAAAAAAAAATACACATATTATATGAATTGAAAAAAATATCTCATTGTATTTTTAGACCTTTACAGTTTGTAGAAATATCTTTGCCTAATGATGCTCGGAATGGTTCCGGCTGGGTTTCGTTGCTCTCCATTTTGTAATTCGCCATCACGATTAGTGTAGTGTGATTAAAATGATACAGACGATTACAGGAATGGGGATACATCCTGAAATACTAATTTTCTTTAACATTTTGAGTGAAATATTTTGGTTTGAATGGGGACATATACTAATAGGTCGGTTTTTGAGAAGGACAGATTTTTGAACTCTCTTATGAGGGGATGTCTAATTAGGATAGGAGTGATGTGATGATAGTTCGCAAGGCAAAAGAACAAAGATTCATAATGATTAATTTTGTGTATAAATACATGTTTACGTATGTGAAATTTACAGTAAATAGTATGTAGATATGTAATATTTACGTATGTAAATAGATTATTTATGTAAACATATTAAATATTTATTAAGTTACGATATAACCATTCGATATAATGATATATATCAGTGTATTATATGTTTGATGTTAAATAATAACACTATATAAATATTATGTTTTCATGATTTCTGGAACATTGGTTGTTAAATTACTCTATATATTGATTATAAGCATATTATTAATTGTAATATAAATTAACCCATACAGGTGGGTGCGGTATACAAATGTAAGTTTATAAAAAATAAATTTGTTATGTGGAAAATATTGTGTACTTTTGTAAAATATTTCTGGGTGTATACAAATGTATTGTAATTAGTCTGCGTGTTATTGCTGGAGTATGATTATTGTATAGAAACATTCATTAATATGAGAGTGCTCAATATATCCCCAATCAAAGGACAAAATGTCCCTTAATATAATAGGGCATTTTTGTTGCTTACTCTTTTTTGATGATAGATGATAATAGATTGTTATATATAATGTATTATTTATAAAATATGATAGAACGGATTAATTTGCTTTTGAAAGCTAAGAACATCACTGCACGCCAGTTCGCTGAGGAGATTGGTATTCAACCCAGTGGAATGTCTCATATAATGTCTGGCAGAAATAACCCCAGTTTGGATTTTGTGATGAAGGTTATCAAGAGGTGGCCTGAAGTCAATATCAACTGGTTGATGCTTGGAAAGGGTGAGATGTATGGGGGTGTTCCTCTGAGTGTCTCACCTGAGGAGCCTCATCATTCAGAGACCTTGCCTCCTTCATCAAGTAATGAACAGTTCGATTTGTTTTCACAGCCGGAGGTAAAACCTCATAAACCTGTAGTGGACGCGGCGGAGAACCGTGATTATGTGGTTCCAGGTTCTAGCTCTAACAACATGAGCATTCCGACACCAAGTCCCATACCCCGTGAGCAGACCAATGTCGTGCCAGCATCATCCACCAATGAGAGTGTGTCTAGTCATGCTGTGGCAGAATCGGAGAAAGGTCAACCCTTTGAGAATCGCCTAAACGATCCTTCGTTGGGGATTCCTCCTATAAAACCCAATGTGAACGCCAAAAAAATCGTGAAGATTATTGTTTTCTATGAAGATCATTCTTTCTCTGAGTATTCTCCAGAATAGGTATAAATGATTGATTAAGCATATATTGCGTTCATATTAGTCCACCCATACATTCTCCTTCTTTTGCTTTGAATGTAGTCCAATTTCCGATACAAGATTCTTAGCAAAAGAGGAAATGCAAACATCAGAGGCAACATGTACTTCTTTTCTTTGAAAATAGGGGGTAGTATACCCTAAAAAGACCACATTATTACAAAAAGTAGGGGAGATGTGTGAAAAAGTTTTAGTAGCATCGTAGTAACCTCATGATGTAAATAAGGCTGGGGCGTTCCATGCATAAGGCATGTATAATTGATTTGACCATAACTTGTTTGAGCGAACTGGCCGTGTGTGATGTCTTGCTTTATTAGGCAGAACAAACAATAAGGATAGGAGGGCATACGCCGTATGTGCAAAACTTTTTTTTGTTGAATGAAAAAAAAAGTGTAATTTTGCAAACGATTTCAAACGGAGGAAATCTGGTCCCATAGCTCAGTCGGTTAGAGCAACTGACTCATAATCAGTGGGTCCTTGGTTCGAGCCCAAGTGGGACCACTTTTTTTTATAACCTTAAAAATAGCAAACACTATGAATATTGATTGGCAAAACCTACCGTTCGGCTATCTGAAGACCGACTATAACGTCCGCTGCTGGTATCGCGACGGTCAGTGGGGTGAAATTGAAGTATCCTCCGAAGAGACTATTAACATCCACATGGCCGCCTCAAGCCTCCATTATGGACAAGAGGCCTTTGAGGGTCTGAAGGCCTACCGCTGCAAGGATGGCAAAATCCGCATCTTCCGTCCCGAAGCCAATGCCGAGCGTCTGCAAAGCACCTGCCGTGGCATTATGATGCCCGAGCTCTCCACCGAGAAGTTTGTGGAAATGTGCAAAAAGGTCGTGAAGCTCAACGAGCGTTTCATTCCTCCTTATGGCACTGGTGCAAGCCTTTATTTGCGTCCTCTGCTGATTGGCACCGGCATCACCGTGGGTGTCAAACCTGCCAATGAGTATCTCTTCCTCATCTTCGTCACCCCCGTTGGACCTTACTTCAAGGGCGGTTTCAAGGCCAACCCCTATGTTATCACCCGCGACTACGACCGTAGCGCTCCTCTGGGTACCGGTGTCTACAAGGTGGGTGGCAACTACGCTGCCAGCCTGAAGGCTCACACCGAGGCCTGCCATGGCGGCCAGTATGCTTGTGAGTTCTATCTGGATGCCAAAGAGAAGAAATATGTCGACGAGGCTGGTGCTGCCAACTTCTTCGGTATTAAGGACGGTACCTATATCACCCCGAAGTCCACTTCCATTCTGCCCTCCATCACCAACAAGAGCCTCATGCAGCTCGCTGAGGATATGGGCATGAAGGTCGAGCGTCGTCCTATCGATGTTGAGGAGCTGTCCACCTTCCAGGAAGCTGGTGCTTGTGGCACCGCCGCCGTCATCAGCCCCATCGAGCGTCTCGACGACCCTGCCACCGGCAAGAGCTATGTCTTTGGTAAAGAGCCGGGTCCTTGGAGCACCAAGCTCTACCACGCCCTGCGTGCCATCCAGCTCGGCGAGGCCGAAGATGTCCATCACTGGAACACCGTCATGGATTAAGCAACTAGTTGAGATCAGAAATATCTCACAATCCCGCAGCCTCGGTTGCGGGATTTTTTATTACCGCCTGTTTCCAAGTGGCTTATCCAGAGGTTCAATGCTGGCCGTCGTAGGTTTACCCTTCGCTTGAATAGGGTAGGGGAGCTCCAAAAGTGCAAAAGAGTCCTGCCAAATCAATTATTTTCCGTATATTTGCAAATCTGATGTTACTGCACGACTGCGCCATACAACTCGTGTAAGTAACAGATATTGACATACTTTATATAAAGACAACGAGTAATAATAAAAAAACAATCATGCCGTTTGACATTCATAGTTTTGCCGATTCATGCATCCGTGGGGAGTATGTGTTGGTAGTTGGCAGTGAGTGCGTACTGCGGAAGGAAGAGGGCGATGCGCAGCTGAAAGCCTTCGGAGGCAACAGCGACCGCATGCTCTACAAACTGACTGCCGCCCATCTGATAGACGATGAGGAAGACCTCAACGAGAAGTTCAGACAGTACACCGATTTCGAACCCTTGGGGCGCAAGTTGCAGTCCGCCTCCGTTCACGAGGCCGTGGAATGGGTGTTCAAAAACCGTTTCTTTGGTGCCCACCCCATGCCTTTCGACACTGCCGAGCCCACGCTGCGCAACCTCCTGGCCACCCGTTGCTTCCGTGTGGTGGTCACCACCACCGTCGACCCCTATGTGCTCTGGCTCATGGAGGAGGTGTGGGGCAAGGGCAATGTACGGGTCTGCAACATCTGCGACACCGAAAGCCGCGGCCCCTCCTTGGGCGACTATGAGTATAACGAGTTCCACGACGTGCCGCCCACTCTCTATTATGCCTTTGGCACCGTCGACCCCTGCCGCACCTCCCAATCCCTCTACCATCTCACCGACGACGACGCGCTCCGCATCATCGTCGAGCTCTACAAGCAGTCTCACGAAGAGCGCAGCAACATGAACGAACTCACCAACTACATCACCCCGATGGGACGTGGCACTCAACGTCCCAAGCCGCGGCAGCTCCTCTGTGTGGGATGCGACTTCGACAACTGGCTCTTTCGGTTCTTCATGTATGTCCTCAGTGGCGACAACATGACCAGCCATGAGAATGAAGGCGGCGTGATGGCGATGACCTGGAACGAGAATACCAAGCTGCAGGACTATCTGGAGAAGCGAATGGTCCACACCGAGACCGACTCGCGGACATTTATGCGCAGCCTAACAGACACTATCAACGACCTCCACCCGCTCAGCCAGGCTGGCGACATCTTCATCTCCTATGCCCACGAGGACTGGGTGGAGGCTACCAAGCTCTACCAACTGCTCAAAGACAAAGGGTGTCATGTCTGGTTCGACGACGCGCGGCTAGGACGCGATGGAAAAGGCACCGCCTACGACAACCGCATTCGTGATGCCATCAGCCAGTGCAATATCTTCATCCCTATCCTCTCCGACCAAACACGGCGCGACCTCGAAACGCTGCCCTGCAAGGTGGCTGACATCGATTTTTCCAAGCCTCAAGACCAATGGCCACAAGGCACACGTTTCTACATGAAAGAATGGAGCTATGCACAGGAATGCAAAGATAAAGGCCGCTCTCTTGAGGTGATTCCCTTCACTGTCGGCGGCTATAAGTGTGGCGACAACAACTACCATACCAAAGTGTTTCCCATCATCAGTGCTTCCACCCAGTTCTCAGCCAACGATCGCGACTGCATTAGCAGGATTAAGAAAGAGATTGACGGCCATTATCAACGCAACAACGCAAGGCAACAATGAGCATACACAACCCCTGGCGCGGGCTCTCCTCCTACGAGGATCCCGCAGTGAGTAAACAAGAATACCTCTTCTGTGGCCGCGACCGCGAGAGCGAGGAACTCTTCCGCGAGATTGACCACAACCCCGTCGTAACCCTCTATGGCCGCTCCGGCCTGGGCAAGACCTCGCTGCTCAACGCGGGCGTGTTCCCCTTGCTGCGCACCTATGGCTATCGCCCTGTGCCCGTCCGCTTTGGCACCGACACCGACCAGCACGACCTGGCCCTGGCAATGCTTGCCACCATAGCGGACCATTGTGATGCCCATTGCCGCCTGTCTGAGGAGGAACGGAAACGGCTCGCAGCCGAAGACCCGGTAGCCCTGCTGTGGCACTACTTCCACACCACCACCTTCACTGACCGTGTGACCAAGGAGGAGGTCTACCCCGTGCTGGTCTTGGACCAGTTCGAAGAGACCATCATGTCCAACCGCGAAGCCGCAATATTGCTGCTCCGCCAGATGCAGGCACTCCTCAGTCGCAGCCGACGCTTCCCCTCCGCTGACTACAGTGCGGTGCAGAACTACCGTTTCGTCATCGCGCTGAGGGAGGACTACCTCTATTGCCTCGAAGACTGCATCACTGCTGGTGGCTGCTGGGACTTGCGCAATTGTCGTTACCGTCTGCTGCCTATCCGGTATAGCGATGCCCGCGCCATCATACTGAAACCGGGCGGCGAGGTACTCGCTCCCGCCGACAGCGAGCGTATTGCCGACACCATCTTGCATCAGTCGCTCATCAACCCCGGCACCCATCAGAGCAGGAATCCCGACGATGCCGAGGTCAACCCGCAGATGGTCTCGCTGCTCTGCTCCCAGCTCTTCGACAAAGCCTACCCCGACGGGCACGATGTCAGCCTCCACCGCATCACAGCTGCCCTGCTGGAGCAGGAAAAGGACACCACCCTGAAGGACTTCTACCTCAACACTATACGCAAGACAGGGTTGGACGCACAGCAGCAGCACCAGCTCGAAGAACGTCTGGTCAGCGATGGGCGGCGGCAGTCAGCGGGCTACAACCTCCTCGCCAGCCTCATCACCCGGGAGAAGCTAGAGCAGCTGGTCCGTGCCGGACTGCTGCGCACCTACACCACCGCCACCAACCGCGAGCCCCAAGTCGAAATCATCCACGACCAGATAGCCGCGGCGGTGGAAGAAGCCAGGCAGGAATGGCTCATCGAGGAGCAGAAGCAGGCACAAAAGCGGAAAGCCCGGCGGCTCGCAGCCCTCGTATTCGCAGCCCTCGTGGTCATCCTCGGCCTAGTCTTGGTCATCCAGCGCATGCGTACCACACAAGAGCGTATGCTCATCAACCAGTCGCGCTATGTGGCGGAGAAAGCCTCACAGCTGGTGGACGAAGGCGACTCCTATATGGCACGGCGGCTGCTTCTGCATGTGCTGAAAAACTGCCCTTATACCGTAGAGGCGGAATCGGCCTTGATAAAAGCCATGAAACATGAAACGGCCGTACTCAGGGGACATACAGGCGGGGTCAACGCTGTAGCGTTCAGTCCTGATGGTAGCCGGATAGTCTCAGGGTCAGATGACGGCACCCTTATCCTCTGGGATGCAAAGAGCGGCAAGCCCATCGGCGAACCCATGAGGGGGCATACAGGCTATGTCAGGTCTGTGGCGTTCAGCCCCGATGGCAGCCGGATAGTCTCGGGGTCAGATGACAATACCCTTATCCTCTGGGATGCGAAAAGCGGCAAGCCTATTGGTGATCCCATGAAAGGGCAAGCTTGGGTTCTCTCTGTGGCGTTCAGTCCTGATGGCAGACGTATCGTTTCAGGGTCATCTGACGTGACCCTTATCCTTTGGAATGCGAAGAACGGCAAACCAATCCGCAAACTCAAGAATGGACATACGAGCGCAGTCTACGCTGTGGCGTTCAGCCCTGACGGCAGCCAAATAGTCTCGGGGGCAGGGGACAATACCCTTATCCTCTGGGATGCGAAGAGCGGCAAACCCATCGGTGAACCCCTGAGGGGGCATACAGACGTGGTCTTTGATGTGGCGTTCAGCCCCGACGGCAGCCGGATAGTCTCGGGGTCAAGGGATCTAACTCTTATCCTCTGGGATGCGAAGAGCGGCAAGCCCATCGGCGAACCCATGAGGGGGCATACAGACGGGATCACCTCTGTGGCGTTCAGCCCCGACGGCAGCAGGATAGTTTCAGGGGCAAATAATACCCTTATTCTCTGGAATGCGGGGAGCGGTAAACCTATCGGCGAACCCATGAGGGGGCATACAGGCTATGTCAGGTCTGTGGCGTTCAGCCCCGATGGCAGCCGGATAGTCTCGGGGTCAGGTGACAATACCATTATACTCTGGGATGTAAATAGTAGCAAGCCCAATGTTGAACCCATGAGGGCGCATAAGGACGGTGTTGATGCTGTGGTGCTCCGCCCCGACGGCTCCCAGGTTATACTCTGGCAACCAGTTATTAATAACCCTTTTGGAGGGAATCATGGCGGTGGCGGTGTTGATGCTGTAGCGTTCAGTCCCGATGGCAGCCGGATAGTTTCGGGATCTTATAATACCATTATACTCTGGGATGCGGAGAACGGCAAACCCATCGGCGAACCTATGAAGGGACATGGGAACTATATCAACGCTTTGGCGTTCAGTCCCAACGGAAGCGGGATAGTTTCAAGGTCACCTAACGGCAAACTTATTCTTTGGGATGCTAAGAGTGGCAAGCCTCTCGGCAACCCCATTAGTGGGCGTAATGGTGGGGTTCATGCTGCGGCCTTCAGTCCCGATGGTAGCCGGATAGTTATTGCGGAACATGAGTTCCTTATCCTCTTGGATGCAAAGAGTGGCAAGCCTATCGGCGCCCCTATGAAGGGGCATACAAACTGGGTCACCTCTGTAGCCTTTAGCCCTGATGGCAGCAGGATAGTCTCGGGGTCATTGGATAAGACCCTTATCCTCTGGGATGCGAAGAGTGGTAAACCCATCCTCAAAAAAAACATGAGGGGACATTCAAATGGTGTCCTCTGTGTAGCATTCAGCCCCGACGGCAGCCGAATAATATCGGGGTCATCCGACAAGACCCTTATCCTCTGGAATGCTAAGAGTGGCAAGCCTATCAGAGGTCCCATGAGGGGGCATATAAGTGCTGTCACCTCTGCAGCGTTTAGTCCCGATGGAATCCGGATGGTCTCGGGGTCATCCGACGGAACCCTTATCCTCTGGGATGTGGAGAGCGGAAATCCTATAGACTACCCTATGAAGGGGCATACAGGCAGTGTTATGGCTGTGGCGTTTAGCCCTGACGGCAGCAAGATAGTCTCGGGGGCAGATAACAGCATGACCCTTATACTTTGGGATGCGCCCCCGACACTGGAGCAGATGCTGAAAGAGACAGAGGAACGTTTTGGCGACTATCCGCTGACCGACGAGGAGAAGCGGCGGTTCTATATCGAGTAGTCCTCATCCCATCATCACCACCCGTACAGACACATAAAACACGAAGAGCACCGCAATCGCGGTGCTCTCTCGTCGACAGGATATAAAAAAGACGTTGTAACCTATCAATATTTGTAGAAGCCCTCGCCGGTCTTGCGGCCAAGGAGGCCGGCACGCACCATTTTGCGCAGCAGGGGGTGAGGACGGTATTTGGGATCGCCAAATTCCTTGTAGAGAACTTCCATGATGGCGAGGTTGACATCGTTGCCGATGAGGTCGGCCAGGGCCAGCGGGCCCATGGGGTGGTTGGCACCAAGCATCATGCATTTGTCGATGTCCTCGGCGGTGGCGATGCCGTCGGCCAGGATGCCCACAGCCTCGTTAATCATGGGTATGAGGATGCGGTTGACCACGAAGCCGGGGGCCTCGTTCACCTCGACAGGGGTCTTGCCAATGGAGGTGGCCAGGTCGACGATGCATTTGCACACCTCGGCGGAGGTGAGCTGCCCTTTGATGACCTCCACCAGTGCCATGCGGTCGGCGGGGTTGAAGAAGTGCATGCCGATGAACTGGGCGGGACGGCCGCTGGCGGCGGCTATCTCGGTGATGCTGAGGCTGGAGCTGTTGGTGGCGAAGATTGTCTCGGGTTTGCACACGAGGTTGAGGTCGCCAAAGACCTTCTTCTTCAGTTCCATATCCTCGACGGCGGCCTCGATGACGAGGTCGGCGTCGGCGAAGGTGGCATATTCGGTGGTGGTGGTGATGTTGGCAAGCAGGGCGTCGACGGCCTCCTGGGTCATCTTGCCTTTCTCGACGAGCTTGGCATACGATTTAGAGATTGAGCCCATGGCTTTGTCTATGCTGGCCTGGGTGCGGCTCTTCATGACAACCGGCATCTTGGCGGCAAAAGCTTTCACGATGCCCTTGGCCATCGTGCCTGTTCCGATAACGCAAATTTTCATGGTATAATATGTATTTTAGTTGTTAATGAAATGATTTCTTATTTTCCTTCGAACTCGCACGTGCCTTTGGTGAGGAAGGCCTTCATGCCGTTCTTCTGGTCCTGGGTGGCAAAGCAATGGCCGAAGGCACCGTTCTCGTAAAGGATGGCATCGTCCACACACATGTCGTAAGTGGCGTTGATGCACTCCTTGGCGGCCCTGACGGCCAGCGGGGCGTTGGCGGCTATCTGGTTGGCCATCTCCAGTGCGCGGCCCATCAGCTCGGCTTGTGGCACCACCTCGTTCACCAGGCCTATGCGCAGTGCCTCGTTGGCCTTGATGGCTTTGCCGGTGTAGATGAGCTGTTTGGCCATGCCCATGCCCACCAGCCGTGCCAGGCGCACCGTGCCGCTGAAGCCGGGGATGATGCCCAGGCCTACCTCGGGCTGGCCGAAACGGGCATTGTCCGAGCAGATGCGTATGTCGCACGCCATGGCCAGCTCGCAGCCTCCGCCTAGGGCGAAGCCGTTGACGGCGGCGATGACGGGGACGGGCAGGGTCTCAATCTTGCGGAAGACGCTGGCGCCGCGGTGGCCGAAGGTCTGGCCCTGCGGCACGTTGAGGGTGGCCATCTCGCTGATGTCGGCACCGGCCACGAACGACTTCTCACCGTCGCCGGTCACAATCAGGCAGCGGTACTTGTTGCAGTCGAACGAGCTGAGGAACTGGTCCAGTTCGACGAGGAGGGCGCTATTGAGGGCGTTGAGCGATTTGGGGGCGGAGATGGTCAGGATGACCACGGCTCCGTTTTCTTCAATTTTAAGGTAGTTATACATGGTCAGTATCTGTGTTTGAGTTTGCAAATTTACAGTTTTTTTGTGGATTAATGAGAAAAAAAAGAAAAAAATGTTACTGTTTCATTTTTTTTGTGTACTTTTGCAGCGTCAAATTAAATGAATCATTCGTCTAACCCAAAAGCCTAACACCTGATGGAGAAGAGAATAGGGACAATAACCATATTGTTGTCAGACCGTGGCAGGTCTGCGGATGTCAATTCCGTCATCTCTGATTTTTCCGACATTGTGCTGTGTCGTCAAGGGCTTCCCTTCCACGACAGGCCCGTGGCTGTCATAGCCCTCATTGTCGAAGGCTTGCCCGATCGAATCAACGCCTTCACGGGCCGGTTGGGACGAATCGAAGGAGTGGAATCCAAAGCCGTCCTCACCAAGAACAATTATTAATCCTTAAAAATATGAGAAACCAGAATTTCATAGACCGTGACAAACTGCACTCGATGCTGGACAACAACGCACCCACCGAGTCCGAACTGAACGATATCCTCAACAAAGCCCGCAAACTGAAAGGCCTGAGCCTCGAAGACGTGGCCAAGCTGCTCTGCGTGGAGAGCGAGGCCGACATAGCCAAAATCCTCGACACCGCCCACTACTGCAAAGAGGAAATCTACGGCAAGCGCCTCGTGCTCTTTGCCCCCATCTACACGGGCAACGCCTGCGTGAACAACTGCGTCTACTGCGGCTTCCGCCGCGACAACAAGACGCTGCGCCGCAAGGTCCTCACCATGGACGAGATAGAGCAGGAGACCCTCCACCTCCTCCGCATGGGCCACAAGCGCGCCCTGCTGATATGCGGCGAGAGCCCCCGCAACGATGCCGACTACATGGTCGAAGCCATCCGCCGCTGCTATGCCGCCAAGGACGAGAAGGGCAGCACCATCCGCCGCATCAACGTGGAGCTGGCTCCCATGAGCGTCGAAGACTTCGCCAAGCTGAAAGCCGAAAAAATAGGCACCTACGTCTGCTTCCAGGAGACCTACGACCCCGTCGAATATGCCAAGTTCCACCCCGCCGGCACCCCCAAGGGCGACTACCTCTACCGCCTCACCTGCATGGACCGCGCGCAAGAGGGCGGCATCAACGACGTCGGACTGGGCGTACTCTTCGGTCTCACCGACTACCGCTTTGAAATACTGGCCATCATGGAGCATGCCCGCCATCTGGAAGAGGACTACGGCTGTGGTCCCCACACCGTCAGCTTCCCGCGCATCGAGCCTGCCGAAGGCACCCCCTTCAGCCTACCCGAAAACCTCCCGCACCCCGTGTCGGACAAGGACTTCATGAAGATTGTGGCCATCATCCGCATCGCCATGCCCTACACCGGCATCATCATCAGCACCCGCGAACGTCCCGAAATGCGCGACGAGCTGGTCAAATATGGCGCCAGCCAGATTTCGGCAGCCTCCGAAACCAACCCTGGCGGCTACGACGCGGGCGAAGGCAGCATGGACGAGAGCGACCATCAGAAGACTGGAGCCCAGTTCACCCTCGGCGACCACCGCTCGCTCGACGAGGTCATCAGCGCAATGATCGACGGCGGCTACATCCCCAGCTTCTGCACCGGCTGCTACCGCAAAGGCCGCGTGGGGGCCGACTTCATGGACCTCGCCAAACCCGGCCTTATCAAGGAGTTCTGCAAGCCTAACGCCATGTTCACCTTCCGCGAGTATCTGGAAGACTACGCCAGCCCCGCCACCAAGGCCAAGGGTCTGGAACTGCTCAAGAAACTCACCCAGACCTTCAGCAAGGAGGAGCTCAAGAAACGCGTCGAAGGCAACCTCTGCAAGATTGGCGAGGGCGAACGCGACCTCTACTTCTAACCTCCGCTGCACTATAGCGCAACACCCATTGCCACCGCCGGTTACCATGCCAGCGGTGGCAATTCATTTACCCCATTGGTCGTCAGTGTTTATGGCAGATTGGTATCTGCCCTCACCCCGGGTCGACGGTGCCGCAGCTGCTTACTCTCTATTATGTTTCGATTTTGTTTCGATACCATTTCTATTTCATTTTGGACACCTAAACAATTGCGGAACAATGTGATAGTACAAGGAAATAAAGGCTAAGGAAAGCGGCGTTGTTGGGGTGGGGTGGGGGTGGAGCCGGAATGGAAGGAGTGTTGATAGGCGAATGGGTGAATGTGTAAGTATTGCTTACGCAATTACACATTCACCCATTCACACAAATAATGGATAGGTGAGCAGGGTTCAGACCTCGGCGGGTTGGGGTATGTTGGCGGCCAGCTCGGCATCGAGCTGCTGGCTGGTGGAGCCTTTTTCGATGTCGAAGGTGAGCTGCTCCTCGCTGCCGTCCGTCGGGTCGGTGGCGGTGATGTGGATGGTGTCGCCGGGGAGGATGTCGGTTTTGATGATTTCGTCGGCCAGGTCGTCCTCGATGTAGCGTTGTATGGCTCGCTTGAGCGGTCGGGCGCCGTATTGCTCGTCCCACCCTTTTTTGAGGATGAAGTCCTTGGCCTTGTTGTCGATGCTGATGTCGAACCCCATGCCTCGCACTCGCTTAAAGAGGCTCTTTAACTCTATGTCTATTATCTTGTGTATGTCATCGCGTTGCAGGCTGTTGAAGAAGACCACGTCGTCGATGCGGTTGAGGAATTCGGGGGCGAATTTCTTCTTCAGTTCCTTGTCGATGACGGAGCGTTCCAAGGCAGCCCGTTCGGCCTCGCGGGCGGAGGTGTTGAAGCCCACGCCGGTGCCGAAGTCCTTCAGCTGTCGGGTGCCGTTGTTGGAGGTCATGATGCTGATGGTGATTTTGAAGTCCACCTTACGTCCCAGGCCATCGGTCAGCTGTCCGTCGTCGAGCACCTGAAGGAGGACGTTGAACACGTCGGGGTGCGCCTTCTCAATCTCGTCGAGCAGGACGATGGAGTAGGGCTTGCGGCGCACCTTTTCGGTCAGCTGTCCGCCTTCCTCGTAGCCCACATAGCCCGGAGGGGCGCCGATGAGGCGCGAGACGGCGAATTTTTCCATATATTCGCTCATGTCGATGCGTATCATGTTGCTCTCGCTGTCGAAGAGGTATTTGGCCAACACCTTGGTGAGGTAGGTCTTTCCGACGCCGGTGGGTCCCACGAAGATGAACGAGCCGATGGGGCGGTTGGGGTCTTTGAGTCCGGCGCGGTTGCGGCGGATGGCCTTGCACACCTGCGCTACGGCGCCGTCCTGACCCACCACCGAGCCTTGCAGCTCGCTTTCCATGACCAGCAGGCGCGAGCTCTCGTTCTCGGCGATGCGCTGGACGGGGACGCCGGTCATCATGGCCACCACTTCGGCCACGTCCTGGTCGGTGACGGGGATGTGCTTGTCGCGTTCGTTCTGCTCCCAGTTTTTTTTGCGTTCGGCGAGTTTGTCGCGGTATTGGCGTTCCTGGTCGCGGTATTCGGCGGCTTCGTTGTATTTCTTTTGTGCCAGCACCTCTTTCTTCAATTTCTCGATTTTGCCGATTTGGTTTTCGAGCATGATGATGTCCTCGGGCACTTCGACATGGGCGATGCGGACGCGTGCGCCGGCCTCGTCGAGGGCATCGATGGCCTTGTCGGGCAGCAGGCGGTCGCTCACGTAGCGCTCGGTGAGCGACACGCAGGCTTTGAGGGCCTCGTCGGTATACTTCACCAGGTGGTGTTCTTCGTATTTCGACTTGATATTCTGTAGTATGGTGAGGGTCTCTTCGGGTGTGGTGGCTTCGACCAGCACCTTCTGGAAGCGGCGTTCCAGGGCCCCGTCTTTTTCGATATACTGGCGGTATTCGTCGAGGGTGGTGGTGCCGATGCACTGTATTTCGCCACGTGCCAGGGCGGGTTTGAACATGTTGGAGGCGTCCAGCGAGCCGCTGGCACTGCCTGCGCCGACGATGGTGTGTATCTCGTCGATGAATATGATGATGTCGGGGTTGCGCTCCAGCTCGTTGATGACGGCCTTCATGTGTTCCTCGAATTGTCCGCGGTATTTGGTGCCGGCGACCAGAGAGGCAAGGTCGAGCGAGATGACGCGTTTGTCGAAGAGGGTGCGCGGCACCTGTCCGCCCACGATGCGCAAGGCCAGGCCTTCGGCGATGGCGCTCTTGCCCACGCCGGGTTCGCCGATGAGGATGGGGTTGTTCTTCTTGCGGCGCGAGAGGATTTGGGCTATGCGTTCCAGCTCACGCTCGCGTCCGACGATGGGGTCGAGCTTGCCCTGCTGGGCCAGCAGGGTGAGGTCGCGGCCAAAGTTTTCGAGGGCAGGGGTCTTGCTGTCCGACTTGGAGCTGCCGGAGGAGCTGTAGCGGCTGCCGGTGCCGGGGGTGTCGTCGTCGGGGTCGGCGTAGGGGTCGTCGTTGTCGTCCTCGCTGGTCTGTGAGCGGAAGTCGGGTAGGGGGGAGGCGAAATCGTTCTGCTGCGAGGTGGGGGGCAGGGTGCCCAGCTCTTTGAGGTGCTTGATGCAGCTGTCGAAGTCGACATTATATTGTTTGAGTATCTGGGCGACCAGATTCTCTTTCTCCTGCAGGATGGCCAGAAGGATGTGTATGGTGTGTATTTCGGCCGACTTCAGCCGTGTGCTTTCCAAGAAGCTGAGGCGCAGAATTTTCTCCGACTGGCGGAGCATGGGTATCTCACTGTCGAGGCTGTAGCGTATGTCGCTGTCCATTTGTCCGATGGTGGATTCGATGCGCGACTTTACGGCCTGGAGGTCCACCCCCATTTGGGTGAGCGTATTGATAGCCGAGCAGTCGGTCTCGCGCATGATGCCGAGGAAGAGGTGCTCGACTCCTATTGCGCCGTTTTTCAGACGGATAGCCTCATCGCGGCTGTTGGTGATTGCCCGCTGGGCATGTGTTGTCAGTTTGGGTTCCATATACTATTATTACTTTGCAAAAGTACATCATTTTTTACGATAATCAGGGCTGCACGGATTATTATTATCAACATGAGGTGGTTGATACATGCAGACCTGCTGCCAACAAGTTCTGTGCCATGGTTGACAAATGGGCATAAGGTCGCAGGAGTGGCAACGGCGGACTGAATTTTTGTCATGTTGCGACGTGGTGTGTGGCAGGGAGAATATCCACTAGGGCTGTTGATAAAAAAAGGCTGCTATGTGCGAAAAAAAACGTATCTTTGTATTTTAAACGAAAAGGGAATAGTACATTTTATATTTGTAATTCAATAATATAATATATAAGAGATGACATCTGATAACGAAAAAATCACGCGCGTAGACATCGAAACTACCATGAAGACTGCCTATATTGACTATGCCATGTCAGTAATCGTGTCACGCGCGTTGCCCGATGTCAGAGATGGCCTGAAGCCGGTGCAGCGCCGCATTCTGTATGCCATGAACGACATGGGTATGTTTTATAATACTGCCTACAGGAAGTCGGCCACTGTGGTGGGTGAGGTGCTCGGCCAGTACCACCCCCATGGCGACTCGTCGGTTTACTTTGCCATGGTCCGCATGGCACAGTCATGGAATATGCGCTATCCGCTGGTGGACGGCCAGGGTAACTTCGGCAGCATCGACGGCGACAGCCCCGCGGCCATGCGTTATACCGAGTGCCGCATGGAGCAGATTTCGAACGAGATGATGATGGACATCAAGAAGGACACCGTTGATATGATGCCTAACTACACCAACGAGCGCGAAGAGCCTACCGTGCTTCCCACACGCGTCCCCAACCTCTTGGTCAACGGTTCCAACGGCATTGCCGTCGGCATGGCCACCAATATGCCTACGCACAACCTGCGCGAGGTGATGGACGGCTGCATCGCTTACATTGACAATAACGACATTACGGTGGAGGAGCTGATGCAGTTTGTTAAGGCTCCCGACTTCCCGGGCGGCGGCACCATCTATGGCTACAACGGCGTGCGCGAGGCTTACGCCACGGGACGTGGCAGCGTGGTGCTGCGCGCCGACACGTCGATAGACGTGGACAACAAGGGCCGCAACATCATTGTGGCACATACTATACCTTACGGCGTTAACAAGAGCGAGATGATTAAGCGCCAGGCCCAGTTGGTGAAGGACGGCAAGATTGTCGGCATCACCGACATCCGCGACGAGTCGGACAAGGAGGGCATACGTGTGGTGTATATGCTGCGCCACGACGTGGTGCCTAACGTCATCCTCAACAAGCTCTTCCAGTTGAGCGAGCTGCAGAGCTCCTTCGCCGTGAACAATATCGCCCTCGTGCATGGCCGCCCCATGCTCTTGAATCTGAAAGACCTGATAGAGAACTTCGTCGACCATCGCGAAGAGGTGGTGACCCGTCGCACCAAATTTGAGATGGCCGAGGCCGAACGCCGTGCCCACCTGCTGGAAGGCTTTTTGCGTGCCATCGACATCATCGATGAGATTATACAGCTTATCAAGAAGTCCAAGTCGGTGGAAGAGGCCAAGCAGGGTCTGATGGACACCTGGCAGTTCAGCGAGCTGCAGGCCCAGGCTATCGTGGAGATGCGCCTGCGCCAGCTCACGGGCATGGAACGCCAGAAACTGCAGGACGAATACGATGAGAAGCTGCGCTTTATTGCCCGCTGCAAGGAAATCTTGGGCGACAGGAATGTGCTGATGGAAGTTATCAAGGCCGAGCTGGTGGAGATACGCGACAAATACGGCGACGAACGCCGTACGGCCATCCGCTACGAGGCTTCCAATTTCCGCATCGAAGACACCATACCCAACGACGAGGTGGTCATCACCATCTAGCACATGGGGTATGTGAAACGCACGCTGCTGAACGAGTACCGCGCTCAGACCCGTGGCGGCGTGGGCTCGAAAGGCAGCTCGGTGCGCAGCGAGGACTTTGTGGAACACATCTTTATGTGTACCAACCACAACTATCTGCTCTTCTTCACCGAGAAAGGCCGCTGCTACTGGATGCGTGCTTTCGAGGTGCCTGAGGGTGAGAAGAATGCCAAGGGCCGCCCGATACTCAACATGATTAATATTGAGCCCGACGATAAGGTGAAGGCCTACGTGTATGTGGAGAACCTGTCGGATGCCGAGTACTTGAAGAACCACTATATCGTGATGTGCACCAAGAACGGCATTGTCAAGAAGACCTCGCTCGAGAGCTACTCACGTCCGCGTACCAACGGCATCATCGCCGTCAGCATCCGCGAAGGGGACGAGCTCATCGGCGCACAGCTCACCGACGGCCACAGCGAAATACTTATCGCCTCGAAGAAAGGCAAGGTGATGCGCTGCAACGAAGACCAGTTCCGCGAGATGGGCCGTGGCGCATCGGGTGTCAAAGGTATCACCCTAGAGCCTGAGGACGACTGTGTCATAGGTATGCTTACCTCCAACAATGAGAATGAGAACATCCTGGTGGTCAGCGAGACAGGCTACGGCAAGCGTTCTGAGCTCAGTGCCTACCGCAAGACCAACCGAGGCGGCAAGGGTGTCATGACACTGAAGGTGACCGAAAAAACCGGCGGCATCATCGCCCTCACCAATGTCAACGACGAGGAAGACCTCATGATTATCAACCGTTCAGGCATCACCATCCGCATGAAGATTAGTGAGTTGCGCGTCATGGGCCGCAACACCCAGGGTGTGAAGCTTATTAACCTGAGGGGTAAGGACTATATAGCATCTATCACCAAAGTGCCTACCGACAACGACGACGAGCAGGAAACGTCGGCTGAGCAAGTAACACCGACTGCGCCAACCGACAGCGAAGAAAACAAGCAGGGGTGATGCTGAAAACATGCAAGAAAAGAAAATGAACAGATACATAATAACGAATCAAAACATCAAAAAAAATTCAATAACATGAAAAAAGTTGCATTAATGCTGGCACTTGTAGTCATAGGATATGCCGCCAGTGCCCAATCACTGAATGTCACCAGTGCCCGTGAAGCCCAAAACCGCGGTTACCTCGACAAGGCCAAGAAACTTATCGACCCCGCATGCGAACACGAGCAGACCAAGAACGACGCCAAGACGTGGTACTATGCCGGCCTCATCTACAGCTCCATCGGCAGCGAGATGGACAAGCCCCGCTCCAAATACAAGAATCTCGACCCCGACTGGCTCGTCAAGTGCAAGAATGCCGCCCTCCGCTGCAAGGAACTTGACACCGAGAAGGAATACGCCGAAGGTAACAACACCATCCTCAGCTTCCTCGGCAACGAGTACTACAAGATGGCCATCACTATCTTCAACAAGCAGGATTGGGACCAGTGCATGTCGCTTTGCGAAGAGTCCGTCCGCATGTTCAACGAATGTGGTAAGCGCGAGTATGCCAACGAGTCGTACCTTCTTGCTGGCAAGGCTGCTATGAACGCCCACAACAAAGAAGCCATCCTCAAATACTTCAAACCCCTCGTCCGCAACCGCACCAAAGAGAATCTGGTCTACCGCACGCTCTTTGACATCTACAAAACCGACGGCGACACCAACGAGGCTATCAAGCTGGCTCAGAACTACGTCAAGGCCAATAAGGAGGACTATAATGCCAATATGATGATGGCAGAAGCCTATCTGCTGAAAGGCGACATCGAAAACGGCAACGCCGAGATTCAGAAGGCACTCACCAAGACTGTCGACAACCCCACGCTGCATGCCAGTATGCTGGCAGTTGCCGGTGCCACCTACGAAGGTGTCAACGACTTCGCCAATGCTGAGCAACACTATAAAGAATCACTCAAAACGTTGCCCAATCAGTTCGTAGCCAACTTCGGTATGGGTAAGATGTTCTACAACCGCGCCGTCGACAAACTCACCGAAGCCAACAACGTACCGCCGACCGACGAAACTGGGCTTTATGAAAAGCTGAACTCCGAGTGTTTGGAATTCTTCCGTCAGTCGATACCTTATTTCAACAACGCCATTTCTTATATTGACCACCTCGATGCCGAAGGCCAAGGTCATAACCGCCAGAACCTTTACAACTGCCTCAACGCACTCAACACTGTCTATGCACGTCTTGAGATGTACGACCAGTTGAAACCCATTAAGGCCCGCATCGAAGAGCTTCAAAAAGCCGCTGGACAATAATAAAGAATGATTCGCAATATCATGAAAGCCGCCTCACGTCGAGACGGCTTTCTTTTTGCCTAAGGTTTTCCCATAGTTGTTGTATCAGTATTTGTGTTATGTTAAGTAGAGGGTGCTGAAGAGTAGGATTCGATGTGTGCTCATTCGAATATGGCGATTGTAAGGTGTATTCTGCTTGTGGGGTTCTGATTGTGGGCTCTTACCTCTAGTGGTATCTCTTTGGTGGAATCATTCTAGACCTGCGAGTTGCAGAATCATTTTCAAGTAGTCGTTGTAATGAGCTAGCCCACAGGCATCGCATGTGTCGTATGGGTCGTGATAGCCTCCGTAAGGTTGCCCCATGGTGAGTATGAAGATGGAAGGACATTGGTTGCTGAACCAGTAATGGTCGCTGTTGGCAGAGTTGTCGCGCGGGCGTATTTCTGCGGCCACAGGGTGCTCTTCGTTCATTTTTTTGAGTTGGTTGAAGAAGGGCTTTGTATTGTCGGTGTTGGCGTTGAAGACCATGAGGCCTTCGTCTCCTCCACAGAACATGTCAATATTGCATAACAGTTTTACTTTACTGTAGTCGATTAGCGGGTTTTCTACAGCATGTTTGGACCCACGGAGCCCCGTTTCTTCACCACTGAAGAGCATGAATACCATCGTGTAATATGGCTTTTTCAGACTTGCGATGCGAGCGATATCCATGACAGCTGCCGTGCCACTAGCATTGTCGTGGGCTCCTGGGAACAGTATGTTATCGCCCATGATGCCGCAATGGTCGTAGTGGGCGGTGAAGACTATCATGGTGTCAACGACTCCTGGCACATAGCCAACCACATTACGTGACAGGTGGTTGGCTTGATAATGGATGGGCATGTCGGCCACCACTTTCTTTACTTTCTTAGGCAGAGCAGTCTCTAGGATTTCAATGCAGATGGGGTCGGGACGTTCTTTGTCCACAACCCATGGAGAATAGGTGTCTAGCTTGCTGACAGCTATTAGCCAAGTGCCATCTTTCAGTTGTTTCTTCCATGAGGCTTTGTTCAGTTTGCTTGGTGTTGCATGCCGAGCAGTCGGATAGATACGATACTGAGTGTATGGTTCCAGTTCTACCCCATTAATCTTGAGGGACATATTCCCTTCAAAGCTATAGCAGTTGTTGGTGTATGTTTGGAAATAATTGACCTGCAATGGCAGGATGCCAAGCCGTTGCATCTCCCCTGCCAGATAAGCGGCGGCGATGCTGTCGCCATGATAGCTGGCACAGCGGCCATGCATCGCAGGTGATGAGAGGTCTTTGATGATCTGGCGCGCATAAGCTGAGTCTTGTGCGTAGAGATGAGCAAAAAGTGCTATGGCAATTACAAAAGCGAGTGTCTTTCTCATAAGGCTAGAATCCTGGGAAATGAATGAACAAAGTGGGCAGGATGAGGAGGAAACCAATCAGTATCAACGCCAGAATGAATTTCCATATCCATTTTACCCATGTGGCGTAGGGTATCTTGGCCACACCGATGCACGCAATCAGCACTCCGCTGGTGGGGGTTATCATATTGGTGAAGCCGTCGCCGAACTGGAATGCCAGCACGGTGGTCTGTCGGCTGACATTGATGAGGTCGGCGAATTGCGACATGATGGGCATGGTGAGTGCTGCTTTGGCTGTGCCGCTGGGCATGATGAGGTTCAGCAGGGTTTGGAAGATGTACATCACCCCTACTGATGCCACTTCGCCTGTTTCGGCCAAGGAACAGGTGAGGCCGTATAGGATGGTGTCGATTATCTTACCGTCGCGCAGGATGAATATGATGCCGCTGGCCAGTCCGACAACTAGTGCGGCAGAAAGGATGTCTTTGCATCCGGCCAGAAAGAGTTTGGCTATGCTGTCAGCATCCTGCCTGTCGGCAATGCCGCTACAGATGCCCATGGCCAAGAAGAGGGCTGAAATCTCCATCACGTACCAGTCGTAGCCCAATACGCCGACAATCAGGTAGCAGATGGTGAAGAGCAGGATGTCGAGAATGAAGAAGTGTACCGACTTGCGGAGGAGGAAGAATGCTGAGAGTATGAATAGGACTGCCAAGATGGGGAGCAGCGGAAGCGATGCCTCGCTCCCACCAATGGTAATAGTGGTTTGCGGCATGATGAAGGCACAGCCAATCTGAATGGCAGAAAGCAGCCCATAGAGTACCCAAGCCGTAGTGGAAGAATGATAAACCACCGGATTCTCTTGTTGCTCGTTGACGCGCTGCCTCCAATAGTCGTCCAGTTTGTACATGGGTGACTTGGTGGGGTCTTTTTTGATGCGATGGGCATACCAGAGGACAAAAGCAATGCCGATGAGTGTGAGGACTATCCAACAGAGGAAGCGGTATTCTAGGCCGGAGAAGATGGGCAGCTCGGCGATACCCTGGGCGATGCCGATGGTGAAAGGATTGAGCATGGCACCTGCAAAACCCACATGCGCAGCCACATAGCACATGCAGACACCCACGATGGAGTCGTAGCCCATGGAGATAGCCAAAGGCACGAAAATAACGACAAAGGCAATGGTCTCTTCGCTCATCCCGAAGACAGCTCCGAAGAGGCTGAACATCAACATCACGATGGTGATGATGATGTTTTCGACTCCTATCTGCCTAAAGAGTTTGTATCGGTTCAACCGTTTCACACGGCGCAGCAGTGCCATCACCCCCACATCAATCGCATGGCTGTTGTTCAGTATCCAAAACGCACCGCCCACCATCAGGATGAAGATGACGATGTCGGCTTTGTCGACGAATCCGTTGAAGAGCGACGAGAACACCTGCCAGGTCTGCGGCTCGCTGTCGACATAATGGAAGGAGTTGCCTTTCACTACTTCGCGGGTCGACGTGCCTCCATCGGCATTGGCTATGGTGACCGTCTCCCTGACAAATTCGCCCGACGGTATGAACCATGTGCAAACGGCTGCTATGACAATCAAAGCAAAGACGATAGTGAAGGTATGTGGTATCTTCTTCATGACACAGAGGCTAAGAAACTGTTACGATAGCAGGGGTCGGCAGACACATCGTTGCCGAACCAGCTGGGTGGCACAAAGCTGTTGGCTGCTTCGGTATCAGGGAACTCCACCTCCACCAGTAGCAGCCCTTCATGATTGCCATGAAACACATCCAGCTCGGCTGTCAGCCCCCGGTATGCCTCGTTGTCTGTCATTCGGTACAAATCAATGCAGTAGCGGGTCTTCGCCACCCTTCCTTTGTCGCATTTGGTGAGCAGATGCTGATAACTGCTAGCACTGAGGGCGAACTCCTCTTCCCTATTGTGTATGGCAGAAGAGTCTGTGACAATCCTTTGTTTGACGGTGAGCACATACTCCTCCCCTTTTCTACGGATGCGGACTGTGGGCGATGTGCAAAGGTAGGCTTGCTCAATCTCGTAATGCTTCCATCGGTCCAAATCTTTGGGCAGGTGGCGAACCAGATATTTGCGTTCAATCTCCATAGGCGAGGGAGTTGAAATATGGTTAGAGGTTAGGGGTTAGAGTTGTCTGGGTGCGGCAGCAACTAACACAACATTCTCAATTCCTAAGTAGGAAATCGGTCACATTCTTCTCAATGCGGGCAGCGACATCGGTGCAGTCTTCTGCTTTCTGGAATTTCTCTCCGATGATATGCTCGTACAATTCGATATAACGGTCCGATATGTTGTTCACGATCTCGTCAGTCATCTCGGGCACCTTCTGACCCTCCTTACCTTGGAAGCCGTTCTCCATCAGCCATTCGCGAACGAACTCTTTCGACAGCTGGCGTTGGCGCTCACCCTTGGCTTGTCTCTCCTCATAGCCGTCGGCATAGAAATAGCGGCTGCTGTCGGGGGTGTGGATTTCATCTATCAGATATATCTTGCCGTCGCGTTTGCCGAATTCGTATTTTGTGTCAACAAGTATGAGGCCTTTGGATGCGGCAATCTCGGTGCCTCTTTGGAAGAGGGCGAGAGCGTAACGTTCCAACTGGTCGTAATCCTCAGCCGAGACCAAGCCGGTGCGGATAATCTCCTCGCGCGAGATATTCTCGTCGTGACCTTCGTCAGCCTTGGTGGTGGGAGTGACAATGGGCGTGGGGAATTTCTGGTTTTCAATCATTCCTTCGGGGAGTTGGACACCACAAAGTGTGCGGGCCCCGGCTTTGTATTCGCGCCATGCGCTTCCGGCGAGGTAGCCTCTGACAATCATCTCCACCTTAAAACCTTCGCACTTGAGTCCCACAGTCACCATCGGGTCGGGGGTGGCCAGTTTCCAGTTGGGCACTATGTCGTTGGTAGCATCCAGAAATTTGGCGGCAATTTGGTTCAGCACCTGTCCTTTGTAAGGAATGCCCTTGGGAAGCACCACGTCAAAAGCGCTGATGCGGTCGGTGACCACCATGGCCATATATTTGTCATCGATATTATACACGTCGCGTACTTTTCCGACGTAGAGGCTTTTTTGTTTGGGAAATGAGAAATTGGTTTTTACAACAGCTTTCATGTATTCTATATATTTAAAAGGTTCAATAGTTTTAAAATGTGTCAGTTTGCTCATTCGCTGCCCCGTCATCCACTTTCATGGCGAAAAAGGTGAAATTCACTTTGCCATAATTGCGGTGCTGCCAAAAGTGGGGGTGTTCTTCGAATTGGTATTCACGGGGATGCTCCAGAACAAAGATGCCGTCTTCCTTCAGAACATTGTGTTGGAATATCAGGTCGGGTAGTTTGTCCAATTCTTCCAACTGGTAAGGCGGGTCAGCGAAGACGACGTCGAACTGCTTGTATGCGCGTTTGAGCAGGTCAAACACATCTGCCCTCACCACATGGATGTTGCTGACACCAAACTGACGTGCCGTTTGTTTGATAAATTCGGTACATTGGGTGTTGATATCAATTGATGTCACCTCTCTCGCTCCTCGCGAGATGAATTCCAGTGACACAGCACCTGTTCCCGCAAAGAGGTCCATCACACTGCATTCCTCATAATCGATATGGTTGTTGAGAATATTAAAGAGACTCTCACGCGCCATATCGGTGGTGGGGCGCACGGGCAGCGACGTCGGTGGGTTCAGTCTGCGGCCTTTTAATAATCCGGCTATAATTCGCATAGGCAGTTGGAGCGTTAAAGATTATGACAACAGAAGAGCATATCTATAAGTGTGAAGCAACTGGAATTGTGGGTTGCTGTAGGTAATCGGGATGCCTGTATACAACGTCACCTTGGGGAAATAATGCTGCAGAAGGCCATAAATCTCCCTACCCACGGCACCGCAGATGGCCAGTTCCATGTCGGGAGTCTCGGTATGCAGTTTCTTCATCACTTCAAGTGCGTGATAAACAAGCTCGTCGGCATTAACGGACGGAAATGTGTTGCTCAGCAGCAGCAGCCCTCCATAATAAGCCTCATAATCCCCTACCCCTTCGCGCACATGCATCACTATCACCGGGTGCGTTGTGCTGCGCTGTTTCAGCACGTCATTGACCAACACCGAATGTTGGCAGAGCACATCAATACCAGGCAACGCTATCTTGAAGGCTGTCACCACATTCGTGGGGGCTGCGAACACCATATAGGAGTCCTGCGATGAGGAATAGCAGCGACAGGCGCTCAGACCGCTCACGGGCGACGAAGTCATGTCGAGATACTGCCTGTCTCTTGTGCCGTCGTACAGGTGGGCGGGCACCCACACAAAATGCTCCGAGGGTACTATCAGCCGCGTCTGCTTCAATCCGAACGTCGCGATGCCGTGGTCGGCAAAGAACTGCGTGAGAGATGCTGTCAGCTGTCCTAGCGGCCTGTTCATGTCGAAATCGGTCTCGCCGAAGGTCAGCAGCTCCTGCCCTATTGTAGTAACGCAAAAAGAAAATCCATTTGGCCGAAGACAAATGGATAATCTTAGTTCGTTATTGGCCACTGCTTTATCTGTGGTGATAAAAGTTGTGACGGGGTCAGACATCTTATTCGAAGTTACCGTCGGTGATGGCCTGAGTCATGTCGCCAACCTTCCAACCTGGGAAGCGGTGGTTCTGGTTCAACTCGGCCAGTTTGTTCACTACCAGCTGATGGTCAAGGTCGGCAAGGAGGTCTTCCATCTTCACCACGCACTCGAACACAGGAATCTGATAGCCGCTCTTCTCAATGAAACCGGCCTGTAAGTCGAATTCATATTTCTTGTCGCGGGGATAAGGCACATATCTCAAGTTCATAATCTCCTCATCGGTGAGGTTGAACTTCTTATTCTTGCGGAGGTTCTCAATGGGGTTCACATATTCCGTCACACGGGAGATGTATCCTGCCTTGATGGCATCGCTTTCGGTCATCTCGTCAATTTCCACATCTTCTGGAATCTTGTCATAGTTGATGTTCTTGTTCACCACCTTCATGCTGTCTTCGTTAAGCAGACGGTTGAAAAGGGTGTCGAAACTGCCTGTGAAACAGCCGTAAGTGTTCTTATACGCCTCTTCTAGTGTGCGGATGGCTTTCAGCTTTTCGGCACAAGCGTCACGGCGCTTCGTGTACTCGTTGTCGAATTTCACAGGTTCCATAATGCTGAGATACAGCCATACTCCGAGTCCGACGATGACGACGGCCAACAGAATCTGAATCAATGTTCTTTTCTTCATAATATTTTATATTTTTTACTTGTCAAATCAGATTGCAAAGATACGAAAAAAGTAAGATGTGACGAAAAAAAAAATGACTACTTTTTTTACCTACCATTCCATATGTTTTATAACAATATGACAATCATATCTTTCCTTAATCCATGCAGCAATCCTTTCTGCACAATAAACCGACCTGTGTTGGCCGCCAGTACACCCAAAACTGACCATCAGGTTTGAGAAGTTGCGCTTCTGATACTTCATTATAGAAGCTCCCACCAGCCCCTCGGCATGGGCCAGGAACTGCTCCACCGCGTCGTCCCCTTCCAGAAATTTTATCACCGGTGTGTCTTTCCCCGTAAACTGACGGTATTCGGGGTAGCGACCCGGATTGGGCAGCGCACGGCAGTCGAACACATACCCGCCGCCATTGCCCGACGGGTCCTGCGGGATGCCTTTCTTATATGAAAAGCTGGTCACCGTCACCGTCAGCCCTCCCACAGGCTGGGTCGACGCAGCCTCTTCCGACTCGGCTATCAGCCTCCACACCCTGCTCAGGTGCGGGATGTTGATGGGCAGAGGATGGCCTTCGGTCACCAGTCTGAGGTTCTTTATTGCCAGTGGTATGCTGCTGAGGAAATAGTCCTTACGTTCAAAATAGCCGCGGTAGCCGTATGCCCCCATGGCCTGCATGATGCGGATGAGGACATAGCCGTAGTAGCGTTGGCGGAACGCCTCCTTGTCGACAGGGTACAGGCCGGTGAGACAATCAATATAGTATTCCAGCAGTTCCTCCCTCACCCGCTCCGGGAGGTCGCTCTTGGCACTGTATAATAGCGAGGCCACATCATATTGGGCCGCACCCCTCCTACCCCCCTGATAGTCGATATAGTAGGGCCTCCCCTCGAACAACATGATGTTGCGCGACTGGAAGTCGCGGTACATAAAGAACCCGCAGTCGGCTCCCAGCAGATAGTCTGTCAGTGTACGGAAGTCTTGTTCCAAGAGCCCTTCGTCAAATGGGATATACCTCATCTTCAAGAAATAGTATTTGAAGTAGTTGAGGTCCCACTGGATGGACTGCTCGTCGAAATCAGTCCGTGGGTAGGCCTTGCTGAAATCCAAGTTCCTGCCCGCCACCTGCATGTGGGCTAGGTCGCCCAACACCCGATGGTACAGTCGCAGTGCCTCGTTGTCGAAGCCCTCCCCCCTGCGTTTCTTGTCGTAAAGGTAGCTGTAGAGGGTCACATCGCCCAAGTCCTGCTGTAGATAGAGCCTCCTGTCGTGGCTGACGGCATACAGTTCGGGAACGGCAACACCCCTTGAGCGAAGGGCGGTGCTATAGCTGAAAAAGGCCTCGTTCTCCGCCACGTCGTCATTGAAAGCAGCGATGCAGCGGCGTGAGGGACCGGCCATACGCCAATAGCGGCGGTTGCTCCCGTTGGCAGCCAGGGCATGCATCTCTGCAACCTCTTCACCCACCCACTCTTCGAACAGTTTTTTCAGTTTTTCTTCCATATTTTGTAAGTACGTAGTTGATATTTAGACAGGAGTTAGTAAAATAAGTAGAATTGGACGATGAAAGTAAATGTAAATAAAGAGCAAACTAAGGTTGGGGTTGGCGGCCACGGTAATGCGTTACTGCGTGTTAGTCTTTTTGATTGCGTTAATGCGTTAGTCTCAGCCACATCATTTTTTAGTTCTTAATTCTTACCTCATTTATCAGTCTGTCAGTTCGTCCAGCATGTGGCAGCTGCCTGTAAAGTAAGCCCCGGGTTCTATGGCCAGTTTGTTGGCCACGATGTCGCCCTTCACGCGCGACGAGGCATAGAGGGTGAGGAATTCTTTGACCGAGAGGTTGCCGTCTATCACCCCCATCACATTGGCATTCTGGCACACCACATTCCCTATGATGCGCCCTTGCTCGCCCAAGACCAGTTTGCCGGTCAGAGTGATGTTGCCCTCCAGGGTACCGTCCATTCTGAAATCGCCGTTTGCCTGTATGTCGCCCTTGATGGTCGTGCCTACGGTTATCGTGTTGATAAGACTATTTGTTGTGTCGCTCATGGTGTGTAATATTTGTCGTAAAACTGTTTGTATGCTGCCACCCGCTTTCTGTTGTACAGCGTCGTGTAGTTCTGTTTAGATATGGCATAGACCTGGTAGTCCGCCGCGTTGTATTCTGCCAGCGGTCCTTCTTTCAGCTGTAGGTGCCGTGCAAAATCCGTCGCCTCCTTGGCATCGTTGAAAGTGCTGATGGTAATCATTTGTGTCGAATCGTCGAACATCAGCGGGTTGGCCTTATAGCCCGAATTCGAGTAGTAGGTGATGATGAAGTTGCCAATCATGGAGCGCAGTTGTGTGGCCCTGATTTTCTTCTCCTTCACAAGGATGATTACCTGGTGGGCCATATTCTCCTTGTATCTGAACAGTTGGGCTTCGGGCGACAGTTCCTCAGGCTTGTCGGCCGACGGTGTTGCCGGTCTTATGTCCGTCCCCGATGGTGCGTTGGTCGCATCCTTCGTCAGTGTGTCAGCCACTACCACCTCATCCTCTCCGCTGTTCGAAACATACCGTCCTCCGTCGCCCTGTAGGAAGTTGAGCTGGCTTTGTGCCAGCGGCACGATGCTGTCGGTGGGCGGATAGTCGGCAATGATGCTGCTGAAGGTGGCAATGGCGCGGTCCCTACGGTCGCTGCGGGCGTAGGCCATACCCTCCCAATAGCGGAACTTGCCCAGCATGGCGTGGCCCTCATACAGTTCCTTGGCCGCAGCCACAGCATTCAGCACCTCGTCGTATCGATGGCGGCGGAAAAGGGCGTAGACCTCTTCATAGTCCTCACGAATCAGCTGGCTGCGCCGCATAATCTCCTTGTAGTAGTCCTCGTCCAGGATGAGGTTGGCAAAGTCGCTGTCAGGAAAGCCCATCAGCACCATGTCTCTATAATAGTTGGCGTTGGGTGTGTTCCCTTGCTTGTCGTATATCTTATAGAGCATGAAGAAAGCCTGCACTATCTCCGGGTTGTCGGTATAGTCGCGCGTCATTCTCAGATAGCAGTCCAGAGCCTTGGGTATGTTGCGTATGCCGTCGTAATAGATATAGCCGGCATTCAGCAGACTCATTGCTGTCTGGCCCTGCATCGAGTCCTGCTCCGACTGGCTCTGGGGCAGCCCTTTCAGATAGTAGGCCACGCAATGGGGGTCGTCGGGGTTGTCTTTTGCCAGGGTCCCCATCTTGTCGTCATCGGTTTTGGTGCTGTCTGTTCCTTCGGCTCCATCCTCTGTCTCTTCATCGTCAGGCGAGGTGCCTTGAGCCAGCATGTTCATGCCCAACATGCCCTTCTTCGACAAGAACCAGTAGTCTTCCAAGCCACGCACGCCCCATCGCTGACGGAAGGTTTCTTTGCCTTTCTGGACGGTGTTGCTGTTATAGAAGTACCAGTCGCCCTGGAGCGTGTTCTGCTGTGCCTTGCTGTCGCCTGCCAGCTGTTCCAGCAGTTCCTTTTCCTTGGCTTCTTCCTCTGCACGTTTCAGCTCCTCGATTTTCTTGTTTATCAGTTCCAGCCGCTGTTTTTCCGGCATATTGGCGACGGCTATCAGGCTGTCGTTGCGTTCGACAACGCGGGTATAGGAGACCAGCGAGGTGAGCAGGTCGTGTCTCGACTTGTAATTGGCGTAATGCGGGTAGTCAGCCTTGATGATGCTCATGGCCGTGTCATAATACATTTGGGCGTGGTCATAGTCCTCCAGCCTGTCGTACATAATGCCTGCCAGGCGGAGGGCCGAGCGGGCTTTCTGGGCGGGGTTGTTTTTTGACACCGCCGTAGAGGCCTTGAAAGCCTCCACCGCCCTGCCTGTCTCGCGGAAGCCCATATACATCTCGCCCTTGGCGTAGTAAATCTGGTCAAGGAACTCCTCGTTCTTCTTATCTTTGAGCATCCTGTCCAACAGTCGTTCCAGCTTTTCCCTGTCGGTATGCTGTAGGTCGGCACACGACGCCATATTCAGCCTTGCATTAAACTCCATCTCGTACGACGGCCCGCACTTCAGCACCTTCTCGTAGTACTTCGATGCAGTAGGACGCTTGTCCAGTTCCTGGTAGACCTGCCCTAAGATGTAGTAGATGCGCGCCTTCATCTCTCGTGAAGGCCGCTCGTCAAGGGCCATCTTTAAAAATTGCACCCCTTTCTTGTACTTTTCCTGCGGCAGTGTGCATTCTGCCATTGCCAAATACAGGTTCAACTTCTGTTTGGAAGCGAAGTTGCCCTGTCCGGCTGCCACCACCCACTCGTCCAACGCGCTCTCGGCATCCTGATAACGATGGTCTAAGGTGGAGCAGCGGGCCATCAGTACAGCGGCCTCGTCGGCGATGGCTGTGCCCGCGTACTGGCTCATCAGCATTTGACATGTGCTTGCCGCCGTCACAAAGTCATGCTTGTAGAAAGTGGCATAGGCTGTCAGCAGGTAGCATTTGGAGATATACGGCACATGTTCTTGGCCATTGATGAAGATACTGTGTTTCTTGATGCCCTTCACACTCTTCTCCACCGCACGGTCAAACTGAGGGTAGAGCGACATGCTCTCTTCTTTTGTACCCACTTTGTATACGGGCAGTATACGGGTGTAGTCGTCCTTGCACTTGGCATCCAACAACCTCAGGCCCTCGTTGAGGCTCTCGTTGCCGTTCCACCAGATGTTGTAGTGGGCTGTGGTGTTGTGGTATTGGATGTTGCTCCACGAAGCCTTTTGGGTAGAACACGACACAACAGTGGCTGCCAACGCTGCTCCTAAAGAGATTAGTATTGCTGTACGTGTCCTCATTTTTTTTGACGTATATATAATGGTTAATACTCCATCAGACGTTGAATCTGAAATGCATGATGTCGCCATCCTGCACCACATAGTCCTTGCCTTCCACGGCTATCTTGCCAGCCTCCCTGCATTTGGCCTCGCTGCCCAACGTCACATAATCCTCATACTTTATCACCTCGGCACGGATGAAGCCTCGCTCGAAGTCACTATGTATAATACCCGCTGTTTGAGGGGCTTTCATACCTTTCTTAAACGTCCAGGCACGGCATTCTTTCGGGCCTGCAGTGAGGAAGGTCTGTAGGTTTAGCAGCTTGTAGGCCGCCTTGATGAGGCGGTTCACGCCCGACTCTTTCAATCCGAGGTCTTCGAGGAACATCTGCTTCTCCTCGTAGGTCTCCAACTCGGCAATATCGGCCTCGATACCCGCTCCTATCACCAACACTTCGGCCTCTTCGTCCTTCACCGCCTCGCGCACCTTGTCCACATATGCGTTGCCCTTCACCACAGATGCTTCGTCCACGTTGCAGACATACAGGATAGGTTTGGCGGTCAGCAACATGAGGTCTTTGGCGGCCTCCTGCTGGCTTTCCTCCAATTTGACAGTGCGCGCACTCTTGCCCGAAAGCAGGGCATCGCGATAAAGGTCCATCACCTCCACCAGTTTTTTTGCTTTGGCGTCACCTCCAGCCTTTGCCTTTTTCACCTCTTTGTCGTAGCGGTTCTCGATGGTCTCTAGGTCTTTGAACTGAAGTTCCAGGTCTATGGTCTGTTTGTCACGGATAGGGTCCACGCTGCCGTCCACATGGGTCACATTGTCGTCGTCGAAACAGCGTAGCACATGGATGATGGCATCCGTTGTGCGGATGTCGCCGAGGAACTTGTTGCCCAAGCCCTCGCCTTTCGATGCTCCTTTGACCAGTCCGGCTATGTCCACGATTTCCACCGTTGCCGGCACCACGCTGGCGGGATGTTCCATCTCCACCAGTTTGGCCAGCCGCTCGTCGGGGACGGTAATCACACCCACATTGGGCTCGATGGTGCAGAAAGGGAAATTGGCCGCCTGTGCCTTGGCGTTGCTCAGACAGTTGAACAGGGTCGACTTGCCCACGTTGGGCAGCCCTACAATACCACATTGCAGACTCATGACAGCATCTCCTTTTCGATTAAGTATTGGTTGCGGGTAATGGAATTGCGGCAGATTAGCTCGCCAAGGAATCCGGCCATAAACAGAACCGTACCCATTAAAATAAACAGCATTGAGACATAGAACCACACACTGTTGGTCAGTGCTATACGGCCGCACAGGCGCATGACGCACACTATCACAAAGGCTATGAAGCCCAATACGAATGCCAGGCTCCCTATCAGCCCGAAGAAGTGCATGGGCTGCTTGCCGAATTTCGACATGAACATGATGCTCATCAGGTCGAGGTAGCCGTTGACGAAACGGTCGAGGCCGAACTTGGTGACACCGAACTCGCGCTTGCGGTGCTGCACCACCTTCTCGCCGATACGCGAGAACCCCGCCCACTTGGCAATAACGGGAATGTAGCGGTGCATCTCGCCGTAAACCTCGATACTCTTCACCACATCCTTCCGATAGGCTTTCAGGCCGCAGTTGAAGTCGTGCAGCTTGATGCCGCTCATCTTGCGAGTGGTCCAGTTGAAGAACTTCGAAGGTATATTCTTGGCCAGTTTCGAGTCGTAGCGTTTTTTCTTCCATCCGCTCACCAGGTCGTAACCGTCCTCCTTTATCATGCGGTACAGCTCGGGCACCTCGTCGGGGCTGTCCTGTAGGTCGGCATCCATCGTGATAACCACGTCGCCCTGAGCGTGGCCGAAACCCACGTTGAGAGCTGCGGACTTGCCGTAGTTGCGACGAAATTTGACCCCCTTATATCGGGGGTTCTTAGCATGAAGTCCTTCTATTACCTGCCACGACCTATCCTTGCTCCCGTCATCTACCATGATGACTTCATAGTCGAACTGATGCTCCAGCATCACGCGGTCAATCCACTCTGCCAGATGGGGCAGCGATTCGTCCTCGTTGAACAGTGGTACAATGATTGATATATCCATATTAGAGAATTATTGTTGTCTATTTTTTCTTTGGCGCACCGCGCCTTTTTCAGTACGAAAGATGATTGAGGCAAAGAATGTGATGATTATGCTCATCACCGCTGAGCGGAAGGCACCAATGAAAGCCCAGTCGCCTGCGGTATAACGGCTGACCAGCTCCACAGCCACCTTGGCTTCAGCACTGCTTTCGGCAGGTTCCATCATGCTGATACGCTGCTGGTTGTAGTGGGTCACCAACGCGGTGTCCAACACTCCGCAGCGCAGCCATGTCCATAGCCCATACACCACCGCACTCACCACGCCTATGCCCAAGCCTAGCAGCATCAGCTCCTTTAGCGTCACCTTCCCGTCAGGCAGCTGCCTTCGGTATTGGTAGCATGACCAAAAGATGGCAATGGTCAAAACCAGCTCGGTGACATAGTTCTCAGGCGACGACATGGGCGACTTGGCAAGCATGTCGCGCAACAGCATAACTGCCGACATCACCGCTCCAGTCAGCGCACCGTCAATAAGGTAGGCCTTGCGGTAGTTGCCGTATATTGTTGATTCATATCGTCTAAATATCTTTGCCATTCTTCTGCAATAAAATGCAAATATACACAAAAAAAACGAAATGATTTACTTTTTATTGTGTAATTGTCTCGCTCTATTGTAAAGTATGACTGATTTTTTTCCATATTGGGTTGAGTGTGTTGATTTCTCCGCTTTCGTAATGCTCAGCTATCGGTAGCTTATAGGACTTTCTTCGCTCCGACACGCTGAGATGTTTTTGCTTGATATACCACACACTACAAGTGCAAGGTATATTGAGGGTTTGCTTCTCCGAGGCGATTTATAGAAGTATCCATTGCTTAATCATTAGGCCGACAGTTACAATCTACGGCATTCAGGCATTCAAAAAAGATGCAATGTCGTGCATGGGGTCGGCTTGCTTTAATAGCGCGGCGCGGCGTTGGAGGTCTTCTTTAGTGAAGTCTTCATTCATCAGGCGGGATAATGATTGCTGTAGTTCGTAGGGTGTGTCGGCCACCCAGCAGGCGGGCGCGAGGGTTGTGCCTTCGACCATGGGGCTGTTCACCAGGCAGTGGCGGCCTTCGTAGAGGGCGTTCATCAGCTTCAGTTTCACGCCTGTTGCCTGCCAGGTGAGCAGTAGGTTGACATGAGCCTCTCGCAGTAGGCGGTGCATGGTGTCGTCGTCGGGGTTGGCCACCAGCCGCACGTTGGGGTGCTTGGCTACGGCGTGTCGCAACGCTTCGTCGGGGTTTCTTCCCGCGATGACGAATGTGTAGGGGCAGCGGTCTACCACCCCGTTGAGCAGTTGGTGGACGGCGTTGGTGTTCTCTGGCACTGAGAGGTTCCCGTGGTATAGCACATAGTTTCCACGACCGGTGAGCGATGTTACTTCGGTGTGTCCGTGGGAGGGCGGCAGCAGTCGCACGTCGTCACACCCTATGGCACGGAAGTGGGTGGCATCGGTGTCGGATATGGCCAACACTGTTGTTGCCTTGGTCAGTAGCGTCTCATAGCGGCGCAGCTTGCGTGCTTCGGTACGGAAAAAGAAGCGTTTCCAAAGACTCTTCTCAACGGCGGCGAGGGCGGCATAGTAGTCATGTTCCACATTGTGGGCTCGGACGATGATGCGCCTCCCCTCCCCTGCCAGATGTTCTAGCAGGAGGCAGCAGTGCAGCCCTTCTAGGAGTATGGGGTGGTTGTCCTGCTGTAGGCGTTGCAGCAGGGTCTGCGAGCAGCGAGAGGCTACGATGTAGGGGCGTTGTTCCAATTGGTGTCGGAGGCCTGTCTCGCGAGGGTAGTAGCGCACCTCCTCGCACCATCGTTCCAGTTCCTTCGCCTCCTGCCTACCGTAGGTGTAGCAGTGCAGGTGTATTTTTACTCCGGCTTTGGAGAGTGCCACTATTCGGTGGTATATGTCAATCACTCCGCCGTAGTCGGCTGGCCAGGGGACGTTGAAGGTGACAATGTGGAGGGGCATCTTTTAAAGGCGGTTTTAGGGTTTTGCCCTTGCAGGGCGTGTGTTGTAATGTGCTGGTTTTCTGTAGGCGGTGTCTACAGAGACGTGTGTGGCTGCCTTTTCGAGGGCGATTTATGGAATCGCCTTTAGAAATAGGGTATTGACCACTTCATACTTTTTTAGCTCTTACGTTTACTTCGATTTGTAGTCCGTCGTAGGCGATGTGTACGTGCGGAGGCAGTTCTTTCGATACTTCGGCATAGAGACCCATCTCGTGGCTGACATGGGTGATGTATGCTTCTCGGGGGGACACGTGCTTGATAATCTCTAGGGCTTCGGGTAGACAGTAGTGGGAGAAGTGTTTGCTCTTCCTCAGTGCGTTGATGACTAGGGTGTCGGCATGTTCTAGCTTGAGCATCTCGCTGGGGGGTATGTAGTTGGCATCGGTTATGTAGACCAGTCCGTTAATTCTATATCCCAGCACGGGAAGTTGTTTGTGCAGTGCTTTGATAGGCATAATCTCTACCCCGGCAGCACGGAAGGGTTCGTCGCCCGAAATTTCGTGGATGTTGGCTTCGGGAAGTCCGGGGAATTCGTGGGGGACGAAGATGTAATGGTAGTCGCGTTCTATTGCCTCACGTGCTTCGTGGTTGCAGTAGAGGTCCATCTTCTGCTGTTGGACGTAGTTGAACGAGCGTATGTCGTCCAGGCCTCCCACGTGGTCGCGGTGGGCATGGGTGATGAGGATGCTGTCCAGATGCATCACTTTTTCGCGCAGCATCTGCTCGCGGAAGTCGGGGCCGATGTCGATAAGGATGTTCTTGCCTTCGTCGGTCTCGACTAGTGCGGAGGTGCGAAGATGGCAGTCATGCCAGTCGGCTGACTGACAGACGGCACATCGACATGCAACAACAGGCACCCCCATGGAAGTACCTGTTCCCAAAAAAGTCAGACTCATCCTTTGTGAATGGTTAGATTGAACTAAACCTTTTTGCGCGGTTATTCGTTTTTGACGGTCAGACGGAAGCCGACACCATGCACGTTGACGATTTGTACTTTGGGGTCTACCTTGAGGTATTTGCGGAGTTTGGTGATGTAGACGTCCATGCTGCGGGCTGCGAAGTAGCTGTCGTCCTTCCATATTTTTTGCAGGGTGCTGGTGCGGTCGACGAGTTGGTTGAAGTTCATGGCGAACATGCGGAGCAGTTCGCATTCTTTCATGGTGAGGCGTTGGACGTTGTCGCCGCAGGTGAGGGTCTGATGTCCGTAGTCGAAGACTATGCTGCCGATGTGGAAGAGGTTCTTGTCGGGCTTGCCGTCGTCGAAGGAGCGGCGGATGGTGGCATTGACACGTGCCAGCAGTTCTTCCATGCTGAAGGGTTTGGTAACATAGTCGTCGGCACCGATTTCGAAACCTTTCAGTTTGTCGGCTTCAAGATTTTTGGCTGTGAGGAAGATGATGGGTATGCGTTTGTCTACGCGGCGTATTTCCTTGGCGACAGTGAAGCCGTCCTTGACGGGCATCATGATGTCGAGGATGCAGGCATCGACATCGTCGTTCTGATAGGAGTCGAGGGCTGCCTGTCCGTCTACAGCCAAAAACACGGTGTAGCCTTTTTGGGTGAGATAGGCTTTTAAGATAGTCCCCAGATTGGGGTCGTCCTCTGCTACAAGCAGTTTGATACCTAGGTTCATATTGTTATGTTTATTTGTTTAGTCTTCGGTTATTTCTATTTTTTCGATTAGGTCGCCCACTGCGATTTTATCCACCACGTCGAGACCTTCTTCCACTTTGCCGAAACAGGTGTGGACACCGTCGAGGTGCTGGGTGTTTTCGCGGTTGTGGCAGATGAAGAACTGGCTGCCGCCGGTGTCTTTGCCGGCATGTGCCATCGAGAGCACGCCGCGGTCGTGGTATTGTTTCGGGGCCATGGTTTCGCACTTGATGTGCCAGCCGGGGCCGCCGGTGCCGATGCGTGGGTCGCGCATGTCACGGCTGTAGGGGCAGCCGCCCTGTATGACGAAGTGGGGTATCACACGGTGGAAGTGCAGCCCGTCATAGAAGCCGGCGCGGGCCAGCTTGACGAAGTTTGCCACGGTGTTGGGGACTTCTTTTTCATAGAGGGCCACCCGCATGGTGCCCTTGGGTGTTATGATGTTAGCGTGCATAGGTGTTCTTATCTTCTTTTTGGTATTTTATTAACTTAAAAAATTGCGTTTTATTGTACGCTTATATTAATTTTTTTTACTCGAGGTATCATGATTGATTGTTTTAAAGGTGACTCTGTGTTTTATAGGTGACCGACCCCTTTTTAACGTTTAAACTCTCAAACGAAGCGAACGTTTTCGATAAGCCGAGTCCTGACAAGCTTGCTTGTATGGTGAGGCGAGAAAACGACGGCCAGCGCGGAGACCAACCTTTTAAACCTTTAACCCTTTCAATCGTGGCGGACTACCACTGCGAGGCTTTGAGGAAGAGACGGTTCCAGCGGGGACGACGATGGTCTTTGTCCCACGAGAAGACGACCCTGCTGGCCTTGCCTACGATGTGGTCTTCGGGTACGAAGCCCCAGAAACGGCTGTCGGCGGAGTTGTGGCGGTTGTCGCCCATCATCCAGTAGTAGTCCATCTTGCAGGTGTATGAGGTGGTCGCTTCGCCGTTGATGTATATGGTGCCGTCTTTGACTTCCAAGGTGTTGCCTTCGTAGACTTCGATAAGTCGGCGGTAGAGGGGCAGGGTCTTTTCGTCCAGCTCCAGCCGCTCGCCCTTGGCGGGTATGTGGATGGGGCCGAAGTTGTCTACACTCCAGTGGTAGCCGTCGGCATGGGGGAAGAGGTCGCGGTCCTCTTCGCCGGCAGGATAGGTGACGGGGAGGACTTCAACGACGTCGGGTCGCGCTTCGAGTTCGGCGGCCTCGGTTCTGGTCAGGGGCAGACGGTAGTGCGAGGTGCCTTCGTACATCATCCGTGTCAGGGAGTTGTCGTAGTCTTCTTTGCTCACACCCATCTTGTCGAGTATTCTGCCCACATTGAGGCCGGGGGCGAAGAGGACGTCGTAGGTCTGCTGGCTGGCAACAGGTGATGGAAGTGGTTTGCCGTTGATGAAGATTTGCTGGTCGACGATTTTCACGTCTTCGCCGGGCAGTCCTATGCAGCGTTTGATGAAGTTTTCGCGTTTGTCCACAGGCCGCACACGGATGTGGTTTTCTACCAGCTGGTTTCCTACGGGCAAACGGCGGGCGTTCCACACGGTCTCGCGGCCCATCTCGCGCACTAGGTCGTAATAGCTACGGTTGCTCTGCCATGCGGTGCACATGGTGTCGCCGTCGGGGAAATTAAACACTACGGCGTCGAAGCGTTGCACCTTGCCCAATCCCCAATAGCGGTGGTAGGGCAGCTGGATCCATTTGAGGTAGGACTCGCGCTGTCCGCCCGACAGGGGCATGACGTTGTGTACCAGGGGTACGGAGAGGGGTGTCATCATCACACGGGGGCCATAGGCTATCTTGGAGACCATCAGATAGTCGCCCGTCAGCAGCGACTTCTCCATGGAGCTGGAGGGTATGTTGTAGAATTCCAACACCATGCCTCGGATGATGACGGCAGCGATGAGGGCGAAGACGATGGCGTCCAGCCAGTCGCGGGCGTTGCTGACCTTAGCGGGCGGGTCTTCGACGGGGTCGTGGTACTGCATCTTGTTCAATCCCAAGAAGGGCAGGTATATGAAGGGGAAAAGCACGGCGAAGGTCTGTTCCCAGAAGTTGTAGCGGTGGAACACCTTGGCGGTTTCCACCACCAAGAGCAGGAACATGAAGATGTTGATGGCGGGGATGAGGAAATAGACATACCACTTCCATCCTTTGTTGCATATCTTTATCCAGACTACAATATTATAAATAGGGACAAGAGCCTTCCACGGGGCGACCCCAGCTTTTTTGAATACGAACCACAGGCCTACAAGGCAGCCCACAAAATAGAGAATCATCAGAATGTCGTACAGCATTGTCAGTTTTAATGTTTTATTCGTTTGATATTGAAATATGTCGGGGCAGTTCTCGTGCCAGCCGAATTAGCTATATAACGTTAATCCCTTTTAAATATTGCATCCACCGCTTCTAATAGTATCTTTTTCTCGTTTTCCCAGCACAGTTCCCTTCTTGCTTCGGCGAAACGGCGCTCTTTCTCTTCACCTGGCATCTCACGCCAGAGGGTGAGTGTCTTGCTTATAGTGTCTGCCAGGCGGTTGATGTACGCTTCGTAGGCCTGACCCTCTTTCACATGCGGACAGGCTTCTGTGACGGTTCCGACTCCGTAATGCTCCAGCACCTCTCTGATTGCCTCAAACCCTGTTGCCAGAATAGGGACACCGGCATGTATAAAGTCGCCAATTCTGTTGGGCAGCGCGCACTGATAGCTCAGACCCAGCTCTTCCAGCAGGCAGAGGCCTAAATCTGCCTCACCAGTGATTGCATGCAGTCTTTCGGGCGTCACACGTCCTAGGAATTCTATCCTCCCGCCCCACGGCTTCTTCTCGGCATAGTCTTTCAGCTCGTCCAGCAGGTCGCCATCGCCCGCCACGGTCAGCCGACAGTCGGGCAAAAGGTTCATAACATCTATCAATTCACGTACTCCGCGTCCCACATTCACCGCACCTTGGTACAGCAGCATGGTCTTCTCTCCCACCCTTCTGGTTGTCGGCAGGGGGGTGGAACTCACGGGTACGTTGCGCAACACCTTCATCACTATCCCATAGCGGCGGCCATAGGCTTCGGCCACAGGTCGGCTCACCGTAAACGCCACCGTCACATAGGGCAGACACCAGCTCTCCACCCATCGCCACACTCGCCGAACAGCAGGTTTCCCCACTAGTTCCGGCACATCGGGGAAAAGCTCGTGGGCATCGAAGGCTAGCGGCTTTCGGCGGAGACGAGCCGCCCAACAGCAAGCCAGCAGGGTGTCACTGTCATTGGCATAGAACAGATCGGCACGCATCACAAGCAGCCGCATCAGCAGTCGCAGGTTGTATTCGGCATAGAACAATGCCGAGCGTCGGAACAAGAGGCGCATCCGAACACACTTATACTGACGAGGGACCAGCCGTGGACTCTCCTTCAGCCGACGGCCCACCAGGGTGACAGCATACCCCGCCTCATGTAATGCGGCACACGTGCGGCCGACCCGCTGGTCGGTCGCCAAGTCGTTGGTCACTGCCATGATGATATGTTTTGCCATCGTCGATACCTTTTTAGACCATTCAGTAACGCACAAATGTACATAATCGTATTTCCAATATGCAAAAAAATGAGAACTGAGTATTCTCCGGGTGCAACAATATAGTAGGGGCAGACAGTGGTATCTGCCCCCTACAACTCTCAATTTTCAGATTCTCTAACCTATTGAACCAGCAGCCGTTTGGTGGCGGTGCCGGCGGGGGTGCGCACCAGTAGCACGTAGGCCCCTTTCGGCCAGGAGGTGACGTCGAAGGTGGCCTTCCGGCCCTCTGCAGACTGGTCCATCACTTTCTCGCCACGCACGTCGTAGGCCTCCACGCGGCGGATGACGTAGGACGAGTTCACCAGCACGCTGCCGCTGGCAGGGTTAGGCATCAGCTGCACGAAGCGCGACAGGTCGTCCTCCGCCTCCGGCACGCCGATGTCGCCGTGCCCCTCTTGGTGGTGCAGGGTGAAGCGCAGGGGAGTGCTCCACTCGCTGTAGCGCAGCGTGTCGTACTCGTGGCACACCGCCCTCACGTAAGCTATCATCTGGGTGTCGGCATACGAGGCATCCGAAAAGACCCACCTGTTGGTGCGCAGCGGCACCATCGCGCTGCGGGTCTCAAAGTCGGCCTCCGGGCCGTACCACAGCTGGTACTCCGGGTGTAGGCTGTCGTAGTCCCACTGCACGGTCACTGTGTCGGTGTAGCTGCCCCGCACAAACAGGCCGCTCACCCGCGGACATTCGGGAGCGTTGGCAAACGACGTGTCCACCACCTCGATGATGGGCAAGATCATCAGGAACTGGTTCGACGGCATCCAGTGCCATTCGCCTTGAATTCCATTATCATAGTGGCGAAGCTTCCAAAATGCAGGGGAAATACAGGCAGTGTCTTCTGGATCCCATGTCGGTTTAAAAACAATATAGTTGTTATCACTAGCAGTATATGGCTCTGGAGAAAATATATGTAATAAACCATAGCAAGTGCCACCTACATAGAACGAATCATATACGGTAATAGGCTTGTCGAAATAATAGTCATAAATCTTTATTGCGTAAGGAGTCACGTCTGCATAATAATAGGTGGAAATTCCATCTATATTACTATTGTTGTGGCAGTTAATTGTATTAACCATGTAACTCCCATCTGGCCTTCCTGCCGTGTCAGACTCGTCCCACTGGACTTGAGCCTTTAGTGTGAACGAGTCTGGAGTAGCTTCATAAAGCAAGAGATACTCTGACGGGGCATTAGGGCTAATTTGTGCTCTTATTAAGCAAACATGCGCAGAGAGCCCTACCAACTTCATGCCGGCGGGGTTGTCGGTATAATTGTATTGAAGTAAGTCGTCACGGCATAGCACCCCCCTCGTATAGGGACGACAAGGGTGGGGGTAAAAAATTTTGCCATTATGTATAGGGTCCTCCATGACCCATGCGTCGTAATCGAATTGCCAATAGGGGACATATGAGGTGTCCCTGAAGGTGTGGGACTGGGCCGAAACTCCCGCCGCAGCCAGCACACATATCATTATCAAAAGTGCCTTTTTCATATTTATTAATACTTTATAGTTTCACATTTTATGGTATCTAATTGCATATCACATCCTTATTAATGTCTTTTACTTCAAATGGCATATCACCCATTAAGGTATCTGGCACATTCATATTGGTCGCCATAGCAGGTTCGTTAAACGTGGCTGTCTTTTCCACACAATATATGGCATCTGACTGTCCACAGCTAGGCAAAGTGGTGAGATTTTCCATAAAGAGAGTCAGCGGGCCTATGTTAGTCATATTTCCAGAAGAAACAAAGGCATCCGATGTGTTTCCAAAAAGATCCATGGCATGGAAATTGTAACTCGGCAGGTATCGGCCGTAGTATGTGCCTGTTGTCAGTGTGGGGAGCGGGAACTGGTAGATGATGCTCGACAGGCTGCCCATCCCGCCGTCAAAATCGTTCAGCACCATCAGCCGCTTCAGCGAAGGAGAATATCGGACGTCGCGCATCTTCCATTTCGAGGTTGGCTGTCGAACTATTTGGGCATTCAGTGCCTGCTGTAGCGTCGCCAGCCCGCCAGAAATTCTGAAGGTCTTTACCGCAAGGCCCTCTTGGGGCGAGTCGGTGTAGTGGTACGCCACGGCAAAATCGTTGTTGTCCAACGCCGTCGCCATCACTGCTTCATCCACCTTCAGGTCCCAAAATTTCTGCCCGGTAGTGATGGCGTAATATGCCCAAGGAAGGTAAGGAGGAATCGTGACCCATGTCGGCGTAAGGAAGCTGTTTTTGGGGTATATCCGCAGCACCAATAGCGAGTCAATGTTGTTCCGTGCCACCGCCACTATATGCTTCTTCATGGCGATAATGTCAGTGTACTCCTCCTTCCCATGTTTGTTGTAGATTATGATGTTGTTCCACGACCCTCCCCAATAGGACGCACAACCGACACCCACACGCGGTTGGGTATCACTTACAATGTAGTTCTTTGCAATGTATGCAACCTTGTTGTATCCGCTGCTGTCGAACACTGCCATCCGGATGACGTCTGTTATCTGATTCTGACAATAACCGCCACCAAGAAGAGGGTCAATAAAACAGTCGGGCATCAGGGTTGGCAGGGTCACCATCCATCGGTAATAGCCTGTCCCGTTGTAGAAGTCCTGGATGTCAAAACAGGCTAATAGGCCGCGTGGGGTACCAGCCAACATATAATGCCCGCAGAGGAAGACGCTGTCGTGCAGGATGCGGAAGTCGTTCACCGTCGCATCCTGCGGGACGTCTATACTAAGAACGACGGACGTGGCCTCGTCCACTAACAAAAAATGCTTGTCCTTGAATTCCCTGTTACAGGCATACACGATGCTGATATCGTTCTTCCAATATCGCACAATCGAAGTGTCCGACTCATTCTCCGGAATCTGGCTTACCAGGCTTTGGCCCCTCGCCGCACATAGTGGCAGCAATAGTAGGAATAATACAAAAGTCTTAATAGCAATGTTTTTCATAACAATAAGAAATTGATTAATACTATAATTCTTTTGCAAAAATACAAAAAAAAGTGAGTGCTTGCAAAAAAAAATGTTAAAAGTGGGGAAAATATAGGGGAAGGCGTTGGAATACAGGCTGTTTTGATTACATATGGCTCTGTAAGAAAAACCCCATTGCCTTTAAAACGTGGTCTGGCGTTTAAAAGGCAATGGAGAAATGAAGATGCAATGCAATCCTATAGGGAACTTCTAGAAATTGTCCTGAAAGGGCTAAGACAGATACAGCTGTAGGCATCGCCTACAGCTGTATCAGCACAATACAATTACGCCTTGTAAGGGCAAAACACTAAACTACAATTCCTTTAAAACATTATATCTTTTCTCAAATCTCATTTTTTTTGTGTATCTTTGCAATAAGTTTTACATTGATGCGTTTTATATTTTTACTGCTCCACATATCAACATTAAAAATGACCACATACTTCGTCGACGTCATCCTGCCCCTCCATATCCGCGGCACCTACACTTACCGGGTGCCACAGGAGTATAATGACGTTGTGTCCGTGGGGCAGCGGGTGGTGGTGCAGTTCGGCCCTAAACGGCTTTATTCGGCCATCGTGCGCCGCATCCATCAGGAGGCTCCTCACTACAGAGTTAAATACATCCTCTCCATCCTCGATGCCGAACCCATCGTGGGGGAACCGCAGATACGCTTTTGGGAGTGGCTGGCGGAATACTATATGTGCTATGTGGGCGACGTGATGGCCATTGCCATCCCCTCAGTCTTCCGCCTTGCCAGCGAGTCGTCGGTCTCTATCCATCCTGATTTCTCTGGCGAATTGTCCAACCTCTCCGACAACGAGTTGCGCATCGTACAATTGCTTACAGACCATCCGGTGATGACCGTCGACGACATCAGCCGCGCCATCGGTGTGCAGAAGATGATGCCCATCATCAACACCATGATTGAGCGCGAGATTATCGTGCTGAACGAGGAACTGCACCAACGCTTCGTGCCACGCATGTCACAGTATGTGACCCTCGACGAGCAGTACCGCGCCCCCCTTCGGGCCAAGGAGCTGTTCGACTCGCTTGAAAAGAAGAAGAACGCGGCCAAGCAGGTGGACGTGATGCTGCAGTTTATGCGGCTCAGCCAGTATGGGGCGACGGCGGTGTCCAAACGGGTGCTGATGAACCCCGACAGCGGGAACCCGCTCTCCGATTCGGCACTCAACACGCTAGTGAAGAACGGCATCCTGCACTTTGAAGCGCATGAGGAATCGCGGCTTGAACGCTACGACAGCACCACCAGCCCTGAGACCATTAGACTTAACGAAGAACAACAGGCAGCCTACGACTACCTCACCAGCACACCCCATGCCGTGTCGCTGCTGCACGGCGTCACTTCGTCGGGTAAAACGGAGGTGTACATACGCCTCATCGACCAAGTGGTGCGCGAGGGTCATCAGGTGCTTTTCCTATTGCCCGAGATAGCCCTCACAACCCAGATTATCAACCGTCTGAGGAAGTATTTCGGCGACTTGGTAGGCGTATACCATTCCCGTTTCAGCAGCTCGCAGCGGGCCGAGGTGTGGACCCGCACCCAGACGTCCGACCCCAACCAACGTTTTCAGGTGCTGCTGGGAGCCCGCAGCGCGCTCTTCCTTCCATTCCAGGACTTGGCGCTGGTCATCGTGGACGAAGAGCACGACGCGTCGTACAAGCAGTACGACCCCGCACCCCGCTACAATGGGCGCGACGCAGCCATCTACCTGGCCCACCTGTGGGGCGCACGCACCGTTCTGGGCTCCGCCACCCCCTCAATCGAGAGCTATTTCAACGCCCAACAGGGCAAATACGGCCTCTGTCGGATGACACGCCGCTACGGCGGCCTGCTGATGCCCGAGGTGATGTGTGCCGACATGAAGGAGGAGTCGGCCCGCATACGACGGCAACGAGGCGACCGTGCCGCCAACTCATTACATTTCTCGCAGTTCCTCATCCAGCACATACAGGAAGCCCTTGACAACCACGAGCAGGTCATCCTCTTCCAAAACCGTCGTGGGTTCTCGCTGCGCATCGAGTGCGACGACTGCCACTGGATGCCACAGTGCCAGCATTGCGACGTGTCGTTGGTATACCACAAAGCCACCAACAGCATGCGTTGCCACTACTGCGGCTACTCCATACCACTGCCGACCGAGTGCCCCGCCTGCCACAGCCACCACCTCACCATGAAGGGCTTCGGCACCGAGCGCATCGAAGACGACCTCAGCATCCTCTTCCCAAAAGCCCGCGTAGCGCGCATGGACCTCGACTCCACCTCACAGAAAAACCGCCACATGGAGATTATCAACGACTTCCAAGACCGCCGCATCGACATCCTGGTGGGCACGCAGATGGTGACCAAGGGGCTCGACTTCGACCACGTGAGCGTGGTGGGCATCGTGAGTGCCGACAACCTCATCTATTTCCCCGACTTCCGAGCCTTCGAACGGGCCTTCCAGCAGATGACGCAGGTGAGCGGTCGCGCCGGCCGCCACGGCCATCGGGGCAAGGTGATTATTCAGACCTACAACCCTTACCATCAGGCCATACGCAACGTGATTGACAACGACTATGCTGCGATGTACGAAAGCCAAATCACCGAGCGCCGCGTTTTCCGCTACCCCCCCTACTACCGCCTTATCGAAATCACGCTGAAGCACCGCGACAGCGACCTGCTGAACGCGTCGGCGGCCACCTATGCAGCACAGCTGCGCAGCGTGTTCGGCACCCGTGTGATGGGGCCGGAATATCCCAATGTGAGCCGTATCAGAGGGCTGTATCTCAAAAAAATAATTCTCCGCTTCGAGCGCACCGAGGCCATCGCCGAGGCCAAACGCATCATCATCGATATGGCCGACAAGCTGAAAACCGACAAGTCGCTCTCTTCCCTACAGATACACTTCGACGTAGACCCTCAATAGGTTAGAGGAATGTCTGGATTCGTTAATTATTGAGTCTTTGATGCACCAAGACTAACATATTAACACATTAACACGTCAACACATTCAAAATATCAATTTTTTTGTGTATCTTTGCACGCTAAAATTGTATATATAAAAATGGGAAGAATCCTTGCAATCGACTATGGCATAAAGCGTACCGGCATCGCGGTGACTGACCCCGAACGCATCATTGCGACAGGTTTGACCACCGTGAACACCCCTTTGCTGATGCAATGGCTGCAGGACTACTGCAAAAAAGAGCTGGTGGATATCTTCGTGGTGGGCGAGCCCAAGCACATGGACAACACCCCCTCGCAGTCGGCCCGTATCATAGAACCCTTTGTACAGAAACTGGCCGAGCTGTTCCCCGGCAAGGAGATTGCCCGCATCGACGAGCGCTTCACCTCCAAGATGGCCTTCCAAGCCATGATCGACGGCGGACTGAAGAAGAAACAACGGCAGGACAAGGCGATGGTAGACCAGGTGAGTGCCACCATCATGCTGCAAGACTATATGAGAAGTATGAGTTAACAACTAAATGAATGCTTGAATGTTTGATTGTGTTAATGCTTGAGTAAATGCTTGAATGTTTGATTATGTAAGTACCTAAGTAATAGCACTCAAACAATCAAGCAATCAAACAATCAAACATTCCTCTAACCCTTATTAAGTAAACATAAATGATATGATATATCCAATTATAGGCCTCGGCCACCCCACATTGCGCAAAGTGGCGCAACCCATCGACAAAGACTATCCCGACTTGCAACAGTTGATAGCCGATATGTATGAAACCATGTATGCCGCCGACGGCGTGGGCCTTGCCGCCCCGCAAATCGACCTCTCGATACGGCTGGCCGTGATAGGCTTCCGCCCCTACGACGAGAAGACCGACACCTACGGCCCCGTGGTCGAGCAGCACACGCTTATCAACCCCGAGATTCTTGAGTACAAAGGTGAGAAACAGTACTTCAACGAGGGCTGTCTCAGCGTCCCCGACATCCATGAGGATGTGCTGCGCACCGAGGCTGTAGTGGTGCGCTGGTACGATGAGAACTGGCAGCTGCACGAGGAAGAGTTGCACGGCATGTTCGCCCGCGTGGCCCAGCACGAAATCGACCACCTCGAAGGCAAGGTCTTTACCGACCGACTCAGCGCCCTCCGCCGCACCATGCTCAAACGCAAAATCAACGACGTGGTCACCGGCAAGGTGCGTACCAACTACAGAATGAAAAGAAAGTAACTTATCAACATATCAGAACCTATGAAGAAAACAGCAATACTCCTGTTAGCCGCCGTCATTCTGACGGCCTGCAACCCCTCGCGCGAGGAACGCATCAACCAGATAGAAGCATTTGAAGACTCGATATTTGAGGCCACCGTGGCCGCCGACCCCAAGACCGCCGACGAACTGACCAAGCTGTATGTCGACTTCGCCGACCACTTCCGCAACGACTCGCTGGCCCCCATCTACCTGCTCAAAGCCGCCGAGATTCAGGGCAACGTGCTGCACACCGAAGAGGCTGTGGAACTGTTCGACCGTGTAATTGAGGACTATCCCGACTTCGAAGAGGTGCCGATGTGCTACTTCCTGAAAGGTAACGCACTGGAACTGAACAGCCAAATTGACGAAGCCAAGGCCGCCTACGAGGAGTATCTGCAGAAGTACCCCGACCACTATATGGCCGACCAGACACGCCAGATGATACCCCTCCTGGGAAAAAGCCCCGAAGAAATGCTCGCCTACATCCTGGAACACGCCAACGACTCGCTCCTGATAGCACAGTGATGAATGTGTTTTTGAATTCGTTAATTCGTTAATGTGTTAATTCGTTAGTCAAATGGCTCACACATTCACAAGTTAACACATTCAAAAAGACTCACACATTAACACATTCAAAAATTCACACATTCAATAATGTCCGACATCATCAACATATTGCCCGACAGCGTGGCCAACCAAATTGCCGCGGGCGAGGTGGTAGACCGCCCCGCATCGGCAGTCAAGGAGCTGCTGGAGAATGCTTTCGACGCAGGTGCTACCAAGATTAACTTGATAGTGAAGGATGCCGGACGCACCCTGCTGCAGGTCATCGACAACGGCTGCGGCATGAGCGACAGCGACGCCCGCCTCTGCTTTGAGCGGCACGCCACCTCTAAAATACATAAGGCCGACGACCTCTTCGCCATCCACACCATGGGCTTCCGCGGCGAGGCACTAGCCTCTATCGCCGCCATCACACAGGTGGAGCTGCGAAGCCGTCTGCACGACAACGAGTTGGGCACCCAGGTGATTATCGAAGGGTGCGACATCAAGGAGCAAACCCCCTGCAGCTGCCCCTGCGGCACCTCCATTGCCGTGAAAAACCTCTTCTTCAATGTGCCCGCCCGCCGCAACTTCCTGAAGAAGGACAGCATCGAGCTGAGCCACATCGAGGAGGTGTTCAAGCGCGTCGCCCTTATCAACTATCAGATTGACTACACCTTCCACCACAACGGCCGCCTGCTCTACGACCTACATGCGGGCACACTGCTGGAACGCATCAACCAGATTTACGGACAGAACTACCGCGAGCGTTTCTTCCCCGTGGAGGAAAACACCGACATCGTGAGCATCCGCGGCTATGTGGCCAAACCCGAATATGCACGCAAAAGCCGTGGCGAGCAGTACCTCTTCGTCAACCACCGCTTCATCAAACACCCTGTCCTCAACGCCGCCGTGGAAAAGGCCTACAGCGACCTCATCCCCGACCGCTACTACCCCAGCTATTTCCTCCATCTCGACGTGGACCCCGCCCGCATCGATGTCAACATACACCCTACGAAGACCGAGGTGAAGTTTGTCGACGAGAACGCCCTCTTCACCATCCTTCGTGCCGCCACCAAGAAGGCACTGGGGCAGTTCAGCCTCGCCTCTGAGCTGCAGTTCAACCCCGTCCCCGAAGTGGACTTCGCCCCTGCCCCCAAGGACTATGTCCCCACACAGCCGCAGGTGCACTACGACCCCGACTACAACCCCTTTGAGTCGAAGCCGGCCCCTGCGCCCCGCAGCCACAGCGCCCAGCCCCATCGCCCTGCTGTCGAACGCCCCAAGGACAGTCGGTGGACCTCCTTTTACGACATAAAAAAGGAGGACATCGCCACCCCTGCCGAGCATCAGACCGTCATCCCCGACACCCCTGCCCCAGCAGCTGTCCAGCCCCCTGCCGCACCCTGTCTGCAGCTGGCCGACAGCTTTATCGTCAGCACCCTGTCGTCGGGACTGCTGGTGATTGACCAACAAGCAGCACACGAGCGGGTGCTCTACGACCGGCTGATGAACCAGAAGCAATGCCCCCACGCACAACAGCTGCTGTTCCCCGTAAACTGCCAGTTCTCCCCTGCCGATGCCGACATGTTCAACGAGCTGCTCCCCGACCTTAAGGCACAGGGATTTGAGATTGGACAGCTGGGACAGGCCACCTTCGTGGTCACAGCCACCCCGCCCGATGTCAAAGAGAGCGAGCTGCAACAGCTGTTCGACCAGATGCTCACCGACTATAAAGGCTCAATGATACAGAAATTCGTCGACCGCAGACAATGCCTTTGCCGCTCGTTGGCACGACAGATGGCAGTGAAAAGCGGCACCCCGTTGCAACAGACCGAGATGCAGCAGCTGATTGCCGACCTCTTCTGCTGCCCCGTGCCCCATGTCAGCCCCAGCGGCAAGAAGACCATGTCGATTATCCCACCAAACAAACTGATAGTTTAGAGGTTATTCTCAATTCAACAAGTTCACAATACTCAATACACAATTCCAATGGCCCAATACGCTCCCCAAGGATTCAAAATGCTGCCCACAGTAGTAAAGAACCTACTGATAATAAACGTCATCGTGTTCCTCGCCACCATGGTGCTCGAACGCTACGGCTATGCCAACATCACCTCGATGCTTGCCCTCAACGCCATCCCCACAGGCCGGTTCCGCTTCTGGCAGCTCATCACCTACATGTTCATGCATGCCAACGTCGAACATATCTTCTTCAACATGTTCGCCCTCTGGATGTTCGGCTACGTATTGGAGAACTTCTGGGGGCCGCGCCGCTTCCTGTTCTACTACCTCGTCTGCGGCGTGGGTGCCGGACTGTGCAACCTGCTGGTGCCCGGCTGGTTCCTTACCGTCGGTGCATCGGGCGCGGTATACGGCATCCTGCTGGCCTTCGGCATGATGTTCCCCAACGAGCGCATCTACCTCTACTTCCTCATGCCCATCAAGGCCAAATGGTTCGTCATCGGCTATGCCGCCATCGAACTGCTGGAAGGCCTCTTCCGTGCCGACGGCGTGGCACACTTCGCCCACCTGGGCGGCATGCTCTTCGGCCTGCTGCTCATCCTTTACTGGAGGAAGCACCCCTTCTCACGGTTTTAGGTTTTAAAGATAAGCGAACCCCTTCAACCACTCACATGAAACAGTCGGTAATTGTTCTCCTTTTCATTCCCCTATTAGCTTTCGCCCAAAAGCAGGACAAAGTCTATATCCCCAAGGACCTCACCGACTGCCACCGCACTCTAGACACCCTTCTTGCCGACAGCACTCAGCAACTTATTATGTCAATGACAGAAAAGGATTTTCTGAGCGGCTCGCATTTCGGCTTGGGTATGTGGATACGCAACAACTGGGGGCTTTGGGGCGGCTCGCGACTTCAGTACTACTTTGAAAAGAAAGGACTCTACCATCCCGACGACATGTCGGGCATTATACTCACCACCTATTGGCGATACAAGCATGGACAGCCGCTGGGTGTGAAAAAGGAGATTAAGAAGTATAAGGAGTATTGGAAACAGTATCCCCATTCCAATCCCAACTACAACCCCACCCCTACCAAGGGTATCAACTACGACCACTCGCTTGAAGAAAATGTCGCCTTCCTCCATTTGCCAATCATAGAC
>JAFRXG010000084.1:0-19574 GCA_017441565.1 Bacteroidales bacterium
GGCAATAGGAGAAATGTGTGGCTTCAGCAACCGCCAGGCTTTCCATTCCGCATTCAAGAAAGAAATGGGTATCACACCTACGCACTTCCGCAACATAAGCAAAAAAACCGACCAGCCCATGTGATATTTGGGAAAGGTCCGGCCCACAAATTATTGCAAAGATACAAATATTTTGTCGTATCTTTGCAAAAAATTTAGTTATGCGAAAAATCGGTCTCGGTTGAGAAAAAACAGGTCTCAGATTTTGCACATTTTCCATCTACCCATCTCCACCTTATACAGACACCTCTTTGATGGATGGTGGTTATGGATATATGTAAGATTGTCAGTAAGTTTATGCAAGCATTGGACTCCCTTTCATCCCAATACATCCTGAGAAACCAGAGTTCAGAGAGTGGGAGACTCCATAAAGCAGAAAACACCGACAATCTTTTTGATTATCAGTGTTTTTCAAAGGAGAAGTTCGTTCTCCAAGTGGAGCTGGAGGGAGTCGAACCCTCGTCCAAACAAGTGACAGATGTGCTTTCTACATGCTTATTCCGTGGTTGATTGTCGGGACTGCTCTGGACGCGGACACCCAAGGCAGCCCTTAGCCTCTAAAGCTTCATCGGCGGCGCAAGGCAGACCTCCGACTATCCCGTTCTCATGAGCACCTCCGGGTCACCGACCGACGGGCTGGGTCGGTGGGAGATGTCTTGTCCCCGCAACTTTTGTGGGGATTAAGCCAGTAACCTACTGTACTTCGGTTAGGCAGCAAGAGCGTAGTTATTTTCGCCAATTATCTTTCTGCATCGGTTTTCAAGGCTGCTGATGCGTGAGCCTGCATGCTTACAAATCCCCCTCCTTGCTGTCAAAACCGGTCAGCCCCGTTTTCAAGTAAGAAGTAAGAATTATGAACTATGAAGTTTTATATTCAAACTCTCGTACTATGCTTGCACAAAAAAAGCCCTCATGAGTGAGGGCTTCCTTTGTTTGGCGGTCTGGACGAGACTCGAACTCGCGACCCCATGCGTGACAGGCATGTATTCTAACCAAACTGAACTACCAGACCGTTTGCATCATGATTTTAAAGACCTCTTTTTTCTCAAATGCGGGTGCAAAAGTACGACTTTTTTTTCAATCAGCAAAGAAAAAAATGCATTATTCTTTATCAGCTTTCTCTCTTTCATTGACTATCTGCATATTGCAAATTAAAAATAATTTGCTCAAGCATTATTCCACGGGCGTAAAAACGAGCATTCGGGAGTCCTTTTTCCTATTTTTTGGGTGTTGCATGTGATACCTTTTGCTCATTCATACAGTAGCACTTTCTCGGCAGGATGATTACCCACTTTCACCAACAGGAAACCTTGTTTGGCAGGCCGAATGTCTAGAAGCCCAATGCTCAGGCGAGTGGTGGCGACATGGTGGTAAATCACACGCCCCATGATGTCAAAGATATATATTGGCTGGGGGTTGTCGGACAGCACAGTCATCTGCCCCTGGTGACATTGAATCTCATAGTCTTTAGGCAGATGTGCTATGGTATCGACACCCACGGGAAAGTCCTCTATGAAGTTGTGGAAGTAACGCCACTCGCTTAGATATGAATCCAAAGCCCCACGGCGGATGTGTACCGGTATGCCAGGGTCTATGCCCTGAAAGACATAGTTTCCCAAACTCGGAGCAGAAAAGGGGGAAGCAAGAATGGTTTCGATGTCGGAGCAATTGGCGAAAGCCTCGTCTCCAATGCTATAGACCTGCGGCGGAATGGTGATACGGCGCATACCTCTTATACCTTTGAAAGCATACGCCTTGATTTTGAATATCTCAGAGGGAATGACGGTCGAACGGCACCCGCTAACAAGGGAAAGGTCAGACTTGGCGATGATGGCATTGCAGCTGCTACGGCTGTCAAAGTTGTGGTTGAGCGAATCGACGGTGATGGTGTCGAGACTTGTACAACCGGCAAAGGGGTTGTTGCCTATGTGTTGTACCCCCATTGGAATATGCACAGCAGTAAGTGCATCACAATCTTGAAAAGCGAAATTATCAATAGTACCCAGCATGTTGGGGAGGCTGATATGGGTGAGCTTGTGCATGCCACAGAACGCCCATTGTCCGATGCGCTGTATGAATTCGGGCACCACGGTGTTGGCACAGCCTTGTACCAGCCAGTCGAGGCTGCTGTTAATAATAGCGTTGCACTGCTCGCGGCTGTCGTAATAAGGGTTGCCGTCCGCAACAGTAATGGTATCCAACTGCCAGCAATAGGAGAAACACTCGTACCCGATACGGCGTACTCTTTCTGGAATATGGATAGAAGTGAGCGAATCACACTGGGAAAAGGCATAGCTGTCAATTGCCTCCAACGAGTCGGGCAGGACGACAGAATGCAATCCACTGATGCCTCTGAAGGCATTACTGCCAACAACTGTGACGGTCGGAGGAATGACGCTTCGACGACAGCCGCACACCAGCTTACGAGCAGATGTGTCAATCACAGCATTGCACCCATCGGGCGAAGCATATACTGGGTTATCCTCATCAACCATGAAAGTGTCGAGGCTGGTGCAATATGCGAAGGCCCCGATGCCCACAAGGCTAACAGTGGAGGGAATGGTGATGCCCGTGATGTGTCGGCAATGGGAGAACGCCCTATCAGCGATGACAGTGACAGGCACCCTATGGGGCACCGAATCGTATGGTTCAGTAGCATCGGGCCAGGATAAGTACTCCCAATAGGTGACGCTGTCGGGCAGCACAAGATAGCCCGTCAGAGAGGTATCCTGGGCATAAAGGTGGGCACTATATTCATCGGCAGAAAAACGGAGTGTCTGCCCTGACGGGATTGTCACCACCACATCCTGTGCCATAGACATGGCTGCAATAACACACAGGATAATTAAAAACGAAGTCTTTTTCATGATTGGAACAACTGGTTTAGTTTCTAGACATACGTGAGAGGTCGAGCGATAGACCGAAACGCATGGGATAGAGGCTGATGGCGTTGCCACCGCCTACGTCCATGTGCCGCAATATGGGAATCAGGCTGTTTTCCCAATAGAGGCCCAGCATGCCCCAGTTGAGGCTCAGCCGTAGGTTGCAACAGAGAAGGGGTGCGTCTAAAACACCCACACAAGTCTCGGTGGTAGTGTAGATGCCGTTTTCAGTACTGGTGTACGACTGCCACACATTGGTGGGCACCGCCAACCCCGGAAGCAGCTCCATCTGGCACAGAAACCCCGTATGGCTCGGTCTGGAGTAGAGGTTGAACTGGATAGGAAATGCCAGGTTGATTTGACTGAGGTGGCTCTGCCAGCCGCCCCTATCGGTGACGTTGCGCACGCGGAAACCATGCCGTCCCTCCTCCGTCGGATAATAATAGACGTAGGGCGATTCAAAATAGTATTTGTTATACTCCATGCCGATGCCGACACCAAGGCTCCAATGCTCGTGCATGGCAAAGGCATAATTGAGCTCCACACCTACCGACCCCGGACGGTAGGCAAGGCTGTAGGCTCCATCGCCATACTCGGCGGGGATGCCACGAAGACCTTGAAACACACCCTCGCCCCAGTTGGAGAGAGCCAGCACCACTTTGTAAAACATACGGTCGTCAAAACCGTAGCTGCGCACTGGCTCAATCGGCATAATCGGCTGCGACAAACTTCGATTCTCGGTGGTGGGGGTAGAGACATATTCCACCACCACATGCCTATTGCTTGAACCCACAGTGATGCCATACGGCGCCGCGCTGTCAAGAACAGTGAGTATGCCGTCGACATAATAAAACAGGTTGCGGGGAATGGCTGACGGGCTGTCGGCATAGACCTCCACCCGCACACAGTCCACCGTATCGGTGACGACCGAGACATGGCAACTGGAAGGTATCTTGACTTTGTCGACCGGCCGCACCTCCTGATTAACGATACGGACAGGCTGCTGCGCCATCAGTGGCAACAGAACAAGCAGCATTAGGATTGTCAGAACTGGCTTTTTCATAATATGACTTAAGGTTAGTTATTTACAAAAGGCGAACAGACCACCCGCAGGCCTACGAGACTGCCTGGGTTGGACGCCGTCAAACGGCTTCGATAATAGACGCGGCAGTTTTGGTCGTTTGAGCAACAATCACCACCACGAACAACGTGCTTATTGTCTTCCCAATAGGCCGGACCATGAGGGTCAAACTGCGCTTCCGCCGGATAAGGGGCGTAGATGTCACCACACAGTTCACACACGTTGCCACTCATATCATACAGCCCCAGCTCGTTGGGCTTTTTAGTACCAACGGGATGCTTCTCCTGATGGCTGTTCTGATAGACCCATGCCACATCTTCCTTATAGTAGGAACCACTAAAACGGTTGCTATGGTCTCCCACGGCACCACCACGGGCGGCATACTCCCACTCTGCCTCAGTAGGCAGACGGAACCGAAAACCCGACAGATGCTCGATACGGGCAAAGAAGGTGTCGATTTGTTCGAGGGAGATGCCTTCAATGGGTAGCGAGGCAGTGGACAGGGTGTAGTGTCCGTCAGTGCCGGTGCCGTCACCCATGATGAGATACCACTGTTTGAGGGTCACCTCGTAACGGCCTATCATATATGGACTCAGCGTAACCAGATGTACCGGGGTCTGCTCATACCATGTGGTGGAGTCAAAGCATGGCATAGCGGGATAAGTGCACTGTACACCCATGTAGAACGTGCCGCCGCTCACATACACCATGTCGCGCAGCATGCCGACTATCATCTCTCGCTGCGCAGCAGTCGCATCGTATGCCCAATCGAGGTCGGGCAATTGTGACTGCGGGGCAGGTTGAGGTTTTTCACATCCCGCCACAACAAGGCAGGCAAGAATAAGAAATGTAATCCTTTTCATATTGTATATTTTCTTTTATAACATACCCAACCGTCGGCCCGTGAGGTGCAGACGGCAGGCAAAACTATTGCATACCGGTTGTTGCTCAGGATATTGAACCAAAGAGGAGCTGTTGACCGTGGGGCAGCCGTACACCACCAGTTGGTCGCTCTCACAAAGCATCGGGGCCGTGGGTGTCGGCGGGGTAACGTCTGCCACTGCCTCCTCCGTTACCTGCCCCACCTCGGACTCCTGAACTCTTTGCTCTTCATGGGACGACTGCTGAATCCTGACTTGTGCATCAGCCCTTGTGTCCGTTGGCGACGTTGCAGCCAATAAAGCCTGTTGGGGTACCCTGCCTGTCGTCGGTGCCGCCACCTCTGTGGCGACTGTGCGCTGCTGCGCCACGACAGGCTGCGTGTGTGTCCCTTCGGGCATGTTCCACAGCCATACCGTCACCAACAGCCCGGCCACACATGCTGCCGCCGCCCAGTACCAGCCCCTGTGGTAATGCGTATGCGGATGCTTCAAAAAGCCCTTGTACAAATATGTGGAAACAAGGGGTGCGACAATGGGCGTGCCGCTATAGTACTGCTTGTCCTCCCAAGCAATCCGCGGATGTTGAAGGAGAAACGCCTCCACCTCTTTGACACCTTGCTCGTCAAGTGCCCCATCATGGTACTGAAGCAAATAAGCCTCATAGTTCTGTTCGTCAATCATAGTCTTAACTATTTATATGGGTTGTCACCGAAAAACTTTCTCGCCCTTACACGGGCACGGTACAGATATGTCATCACCTGTTGTTGGCTTAGTCCCGTAATGTCCGCCATCTCTCGATAGCTGTATCCTTCCAGGTCGCGCAACAGAAGCAGCGTGCGCTGTATCTCGGGCAGCGTACGCAGCATCTGCTCAATTTGGTCATGCAACTCCATCTCTTGGTTGGGCGAATATGCCTGCTCATGCATGTGCTCTACCCCCACCACCAGATGGGCCTTATGCCTGTGCCGGTCCACCAAACTGCGGTACAGCACCCTCATCAGATAGCCCTTGGCTCCTTTGGCCTTCACCTCATTATGGTGTTCCCACAATGTCAGGAAACAGTCTTGCACAGCATCGTTGCTCTCGTCCCTGTCGCCCGTATATCGTAAAGCAAAACGGAAGAGGTCGTCACTGAACTCGTCTACTGCGCGGTTATATTCCTTTATATTCATCGTCGGACAGACTTTTGCCTCATTCTTCTTTACCCAATAGACGGATGAGGGGTGCGTTTTATTACACTTGGGCAAAAAAATAACGAAAAAAGCCGATGCGGATGCATCGGCTTATATTCAGTGAAGCCTGAGACTCATTACATGGCGTTGACCTGCTTCATCAGCTTGGACTTGAGGTTAGCAGCCTTGTTCTTGTGGATGACTGAACGCTTGGCAAGCTTGTCAATGATGGAGACCATCTTAGGCAGACGTTCGGTGGCAACGGCTTTATCCTCAAGAGCGCGGAAGTCACGAAGGGCATTGCGCATGGTCTTGGCGTAGTAACGATTGTCGACTCTTCTTTTTTCGTTGGTACGAATTCTTTTTTTTGCTGACTTGTGATGTGCCATAATTCTTATTAATACTTTTTGTCTTTCGTAGTCCGTGCGGGATTCGAACCCGCGATTTTAAGAATGAAAATCTTACGTCCTAGGCCAACTAGACGAACGGACCATTTTTATCGCTTTCTCGTCTCTCAAAAGCGGGTGCAAAAGTACGACTTTTTTTTGGATTGGCAAAATATTTTTTCACTTTTTTTGGTGGAAAAAGTCTCATCCTAGTCCGTATCTGCCTGAAACCTAAAGCCTAAACGCTTGCCGGTAACCATCGATTTTTTATCCAAATCTGACCGCATTTCACCTACCGAAACCAGCTTCACTTCGTCGTATGGAGGTGTTAATAAATCAAAATTTGTGGTGTATTCGATAGCCGACTCCACTATGCCTTGCACCGACTCGCTGGTAATCAGCGAAGTATTGAAATTATTGTACAGCATCCCAAGCTCGCGCTTGCCCTCGATGAAGTAGTGCTTCTCGTTATTAATAAACACTCTTCCAATCATATACCCCAAGTCTTGGTCGCGGTTGTATGCGAACGAATCAGCTAAGAAGTTATAGATGCGGATAACGCCGCAATAGGATCGGCGCTTGTCCTCGCGGATGTAATTAGACTTCATCACCTGATGGTCGCGGGAAAACTCGAACACGTTGGTGTGCATAACGAACACCAGCACATCGCCCGCAAACTTGGCCTCGAACTCGAAATCGCCATGGTCTGTGAATTCGAAGTGTACATTGCGTCCCTCCTTGCGGTTCTGCTCTTGGAAGAGACCCATCATCTCGCGGGTGGTCGCACGGAAAAGCTCGAAAGCATCCTTGGTGGCACGAAACACCTGCTGCTTGAGGTCGCTCTTGTCAAAGACAAGACTCTTTAATGATTCTTTTAATTCCATATTAATAGTAATACCTATAATATTATATGTGACAACTGGCGACTATAAATCAGATGGTTCTACTCTCCTCGTCATTCCGTCGCCCTCATCAACCGAAGTGCAAATATACAAATAAAAAACGACATATCGAATTATTCGCATCAAAATATCATCAACCCGCCAACTGTCCGTGTTCCCCATCCCAGCCTAGGACCGAAGCACCCGCTTCGGCCCGGCAAGGCCCTCTTTAGTATATCCTTACCCTACCTACAACTTACTTTTGGCATGCAGAATGGCAGAACTCGCTTGTAACGAACCTAGCATTCTCGAACAAAAAGCGAACGCACAACGAACCCACTTCGGAGCAGCACTCAACGGGCAGTGAAAAGAAAAAGACGACAATTGCTTTTTTCTTCGTATCTTTGCATTTTCAAATATCAACTTTTAACTCATGAGAAAGATTCATATTGCAGCATTACTGTTTCTTGTCCTTGGCTTTCAAACGACCGACTGCTGGGCATGCACCAATTTCTTACTTTCAAAAGGCAGCACCGCCGACGGCAGCACGATGATTACCTATGCCGCCGACAGCCACACCCGTTACGGCCAGCTGCGCTACCACGCCGGCGGAAGCCACCAACCCGGCGAAACTGTCAAGCTCTACAACTACGGCAGCCTCCGGTTCCAAATCGAGATACCACAGGTGGCATACACCTACCGTGTGGTGGGATTCATCAACGAACACCAGTTTGCCATGGGCGAGACCACCTGGGGCGGCATCGAACCCCTCAGCAAAGGCAACGCCGAGGGCATCGACTACGGCAACCTCATCTACCTCACGCTCCAGCGCGCCCGCAACTGCCGCGAGGCCATCAAAGTGATGGCCGACCTGGTGGCATCATACGGCTATGCCGACGGGGGTGAGAGCTTCTCGTTGTGCGACCCCAACGAAGTGTGGCTCTTTGAGATAACCAGCAAAGGCAGTGAGAAAGGCGCCGTCTGGGTGGCGCGCCGTGTGCCCGAGGGCTACGTCAGCGCCCATGCCAACCAGGCCCGCATCACCACTTTCCCGCAGGAACCCGCCCGCTGGAAGAAGAACGCACCGCACCCTGCCATCAGCAGCCTGCACCTCGACTATATCAATAGCCCGGAGGTGGAATGCGTATATAGCCACGATGTCATCACTTTCGCCAAGAAGAACGACTATGCCGCCTACGCTGCAAAGCCTAAGAACACCGATGCCGACTTCTCTTTTGCCGACACCTACAACCCCCTCACCTTCTCCGGCCTCCGTGCCTGCGAAGCACGCGTCTACGCCATGTTCAACCGCGTGGCCGACGGAATGAAACAATATGAGGCCTTCGCCATGGGCGACCCCAAAGCCAAACGGCTGCCCCTCTGGATTCAGCCTAACCATAAGATTAATGTACACGAGGTGATGGAACTGATGCGCGACCACTTCGAAGGCACCCCCATGGACATGACGCAGGATGTGGGCGCAGGCCCCTTCCACTGCCCCTACCGCTGGCGGCCCATGGAATTTGAGGTCGACGGCAAGAAGTACATTCACGAACGCGCCATCTACACCCAGCAGACCGGCTTCAGCTTTGTGGCACAGTGCCGCCGCTGGCTGCCCAACCCCGTGGGCGGCATCCTCTGGTTCGGAGTGGACGACACCTACAGCACCTGCTACTGCCCCATGTTCTGCTGCATCGACAGCGTACCCCTCTGCTTCCGCGAGGGCAACGGCTCCATGAGCCAGTACTCCCCCACCGCCGCCTTCTGGCTCTTCAACCGGGTGAGCAACTTCTGCTACCTGCGCTATGATGCCATGATTCAGGATGTCCGCACCTGCCAGAAATCGTACGAGGAGAACTTCATCGCCTCCGTCGGCAGTCTCAACGACAACGCCACCCCCGCCGAGCTCACCCGCCTCAGTCACCGACTGGCACAAGAAATGATGGACGGATGGAACCGCCTCGACCAGCAGCTGCTCACCCGCTATATCGACGGAAATATCAAGTACCTGAAAGACGGCCGTATCGAAACCACCCCCACGGGCGTGGTCCGCTTTCCGCAACAGCCCGCCTACCCCGATTGGTACTACCGCGCCATCGTCGAAGACCACGGCGATGTGTTACAAGTGAAATAAGCCTCATCCACAATAAAAAAAGAGAAAAAACCCCCACAAAACAGATTATATCACAAAATATTTGTATCTTTGCATTTTGAAACGTTATTATTAGATTATAATTAAATAACATATAACACTATGGGAATTAGCATTTTTGCACTTATCATCGGTGCCATATTTGTCAACAATGTCGTGTTGGCACAATTTTTGGGCATCTGTCCTTTCTTGGGTGTTTCCAAAGACGTGAAAAGCTCGCTCGGCATGGGCGGCGCAGTGCTTTTTGTGATGCTGCTCGCCACGTTGGTTACATACCTTATATACTATTATGTGCTTACCCCGCTGGGGCTGGGTTATCTTCAGACGATTGCATACATCCTGGTCATTGCCGGATTGGTGCAGATGGTTGAAATCATTCTGAAGAAGATTGCACCCGCACTGTATCAGACCTTGGGCGTGTTCCTGCCCCTGATTACCACCAACTGCGCCGTACTGGGTGTCGCCATTCTGGTCGTCCAAAAGGACATGAACCTACTCTACAGCATCATCTATGCCGCCAGCATCGCCGTAGGCTTCACTCTGGCATTGGTCATCTTTGCCGGACTGCGCGAACAGATGGAGCTCACCGGAACGCCCAAAGGCATGAAGGGCGTGCCTATCGCACTGGTCACCGCCGGCATCCTGGCCATGGCCTTTATGGGCTTCAACGGCCTTGTCCCCCTCCCCTAACACCTCAAAAAACGAGCAAAAATAGGGTGAAAATTGTCAAAACTCTATGCAAAAAACACTGAATTTCAAGAGGAAATGAGAGCGTTGGCAAAGAAAACCCCATTTTTAACATTTTGAATTTTAACATTTTGAATGGGCATTAAGATTTTTTGACATTTTTTTTCATTGTAGTTGTAGAAAAATGTAGTACTTTTGCAACCGATTTCGAAACACAGGAGACAACAAAGAAAGAAACACATTATAAACCTAGTATAGATAACTTTAAAAAATCAAAAAGATGAAGAAAGTAATGTTCCTTATGGCTGTCGCCGGCATGTTTGCCTTTGCAGCTTGCAACAACACCCCCGCTCAGGAGGAAGTTATTGACACCCCCGCAGTTGAAGAGATGGTTGAAGAGACTATCGACACCACCGCTGTCGAGGCTGTTGCTGAAGAAGTTGCCGCCGAAGTTGCTGAATAATCAGGACACAACCAAAGTAATAAGGCCGACCTTTCGTCGGCCTTATTTTTTTCTTTTTATCGATTGTCGTTTTTTTTTCGTATCTTTGCAAATTACTCACCTGGTCTTTGCCCGGGTATTATAATATAGTAAACAACTAGAAACTAGAATCAGATATGCCTGACACAACCAAACGCGAAACAGTGTGCAGCGGCATCCGCCCCACTGGCAACCTTCATTTGGGTAACTACTTCGGCGCACTGCGAAACTTTGTACGCATGCAGGAGGAGCATGACTGCTATTTCTTCATTGCCGACTACCACTCGCTGACCACCCACCCTACCCCGGGCAGCATCTACGGCGATGCCAGCAAGATAATGGCAGCCTATCTGGCGGCCGGCCTCGACCCTGACAAGGCGACCATCTACCTGCAGAGCGACCTGCCTGAGACCATCGAGCTTTACCTCTTCTTCAACATGAACGCCTATCTGGGCGAATTGGAGCGTGTGACAAGCTTCAAGGACAAGGTGCGCCAGAACCCCAACAATGTCAACGCGGGCCTGCTGACCTACCCCACCCTCATGGCTGCCGACATCCTCATCCACAAGGCCACCCGCGTGCCAGTGGGCAAGGACCAGGAGCAGCACTTAGAGATGACCCGCACCTTTGCAGGGCGGTTCAACAATATGTATCACGCCGAGGTGTTCCCCCTGCCGCAGGCCATCGGTTCCGCCACCGGGCTGGTGAAGATTCCCGCCCTCAACGGCGCAGGCAAGATGGGCAAGAGCGAAGGCGAGGCCAGCACCATCTTCCTCACCGACGAGCCCTCCGTGGTACGCAAGAAGATAATGAAGGCAAAGAGCGACAGCGGCCCCACGCAGATGAACCAGCAGAAACCCGAAGAGATTGAAAACCTCTTCCAGCTGCTGCGCGTGGTGTCGACCGAGGAGACTGTGGAGTATTTCGACGACCTGTATAACCGCTGCCAAATACGCTACGGCGACCTGAAGAAACAGCTGGCCGAGGATATGGTCGCATTTGTGGAGCCTATACGCCAGCGCATCATCGAATATCAAGCCGACGATGCCCGCCTGCGCCGCGTGATGGACCAAGGCAAGGAGAAAGCCCACGAGAGTGCCCGCCGCACCCTCGACGAGGTGCGCCGAGTCATCGGATACCGCAACTAAAGTAAGTAGTAAGAACCAAGTGCTAAGAGGCAAGACATTAGTCGCCACAATACTTCATGGTTCTTAATCCTTACTTCAACAACTTCATAGTTCTTAATTCATAATTCTTACCTCATCATGAATACCCAAGTAGTTATTATGGCGGGCGGCATTGGTAGCCGTTTCTGGCCGCTGAGCACCCCCGAATTCCCCAAGCAATTTATCGACATATTGGGCTGTGGCCGCACGCTGATACAGCTGACAGTAGACCGTTTCAAAGGCATCTGCCCCATGTCCAACTTCTGGGTGGTGACCAACGCCGCCTACGTGGACATCGTGCGCCAACAACTGCCCGACATGCCGGCCGACCACATCCTGGCCGAACCGGCCGCCCGCAACACGGCCCCCTGCATCGCCTGGGCCTGCTGGCGCATCAAGAAGGAAAGCCCCGATGCCAACGTGGTGGTCACCCCGGCCGACGCGGTGGTGATGAACCCCGAAGAGTTCCGCCGCATCATTACCAACGCACTCTCGTTCACCGAACGGCACAACACCATCGTCACCATAGGCATCAAACCCAGCCGCCCTGAGACCGGCTACGGCTACATCAAGTGCAGCCATGCCCAACCCGCCGAAGGTGAAATCCTGCCTGTGGAAGCCTTTAAAGAAAAGCCCAATCTCGAAACCGCCCAACAATACCTCGCCGACGGCGGATACCTCTGGAACGCCGGCATCTTCGTATGGAACATCACCACCATTACCGATGCCATCCGCACCTACAAACCCAACCTGGCCGAAGACATGGAGCGCATGAAAACCCCTGCCGACGTGCAGCAAATCTTCCCCAACTGCGAGAAAATATCCATCGACTATGCCGTCATGGAACCCGCGGCATCGGAAGGCAAGGTCTTCACCCATCCTGCCGACTTCGGATGGAGCGACCTCGGCAACTGGGCTTCCCTCCACGACAAACTGAGCCACGACAACAACGGCAACGGCACTGTGGGCAACATCCACCTGTATGAATGCGCAAACTGCGTGGTTCATGCCGAGGATGCCAAAAAAGTTGTGCTCCAAGGGCTGGACGGCTACATCGTTTCCGAGAAAGGCGGCCAGATACTCGTCTGCCGCCGCAGCGAGGAGCAGCGAATCAAGGAATTCTCACAAAATTAGTGAATTGTGAATAGTGGATTGCATGCACAAACCTCAATTCACTATTCACTCTTACATTTTTTTTCTTTTTCAGTGTAAGATTTTGACCTTTTTTGCGTCTACATATTACAAAAGATAAAAATCTGTCTCTATGAAAAAGATTCCACTTATTCCCATCACGGCAGCACTGCTCTTTGCAGCCTGCGACCCGGGCTACAATTGCGACTTTGCCATCAACAACCAAACCGAGCACGCCATCACCATCACCTCGTTAGACACCGTGTACCGCCACAAAACAGTCACTGCCCCGGCACTGACAGACACCGTTGTGCATGCCAGTGGCGGATTGGGCTTTGCTGAGATACCCGAAGTGTCAACGGATATACGCAACGATATCTACGGCGACAGCGTGCAGCTACTTTTCGACGACGGACGTTGCCTCAAGTTCCATGTCCTCAGCGACACCAACGGTGGCCTCTACTCCTTTAATGACACCAACCATGTCGGCTCGCGCTACGTTTACGAGCCACGCATGAACACCATGACATTCAAGGGGCATGCGGGCTACTGCCGCTACACCCTCAATATCACCGACGACGACTACAACCGAAGCGAATGAGCGACGAGGAGTTCACTGCGCTGCTGTCGCAAAACGAATGGCTGCTGTACCACATCGGCTACACCTTCGCCAAAGGCGATGAGGAAGCCCTGCGCGACCTCTACCAAGAGATGGTGTGCAACCTATGGAGCAGCCGCGACAAGTACCGCGGCGACTGCTCACCCAAAAACTGGATGTACCGTGTGGCACTGAACACAGCCGTATCGCTTTGGCGCAAAGAGGTGAAGCAACCGCGAGTGGTGCCACTGCCCGAAGAAATGGAGCAATGGCTGCGCGACGAGCCTGACGACCCTCTGCTTGACGAACTCTACCACCTCATCGACCAACTGCCCAAAGCCGACCAAGCCCTGATATACATGTACATCGACGGTGCCAGTGAGGCAGAGATGGCCGAAACGCTAGGCATAACCACTTCAGCCGTAGGCGTCCGCATCTACCGCATAAAACAGAAACTAAAGAAATGGAAGACCTTATAGAACAACTACGCGACCAACGTCTGCACCAGGCAGCCCACCCGACCAGTGGTACTATACCGTGCGCCATGCCGCCCAAAAGCAAACGCAGCGAATACACCCGTCTGCACACCCGCCTGCGGGCAGGGCTGGTGGGAAGCATCGTGCTCATGCTGGCCGTCGCCTGCCTGATGCCCCTATACCTGCGCCACACCGGCTATCTGGTGTGCTACATCGTGGTGCAACTTGTCACCATAGTGCGTGTACTTATCGCCATCCAGATGAACATCCCCTTGCAGCACATCGACCCCTCGCGCAGCGTCAGCGAGGTGGCGGCATACGCAGACCGTCTGGAACTCATCCACCAATGGGACCGCCGCTACACCCTCTACATCAAAGTGCCGCTGACCATCTGCGTCGTCGCCCTGCTGCTGCCGCTGCTGGGGCTCGACCCCTTTGCCGTCCGCTGGGTGTTCTGGCTCTGGATGGGCATTACCGCTGTGGCAATGGCGGCCAACTTCGTGGTTGCCTACCACTCATTCCTCAAACTCGAAGAAAACATCAAAACCCTTAAACACAACATATCATGAAACTCATAAGAAACATGCTCAAAGGCATCTCCTTCACCGCCGCCATGTTCGTCTTCCAGGCCTGCTACGGCACTGGCGAATGGAACAGCGACAGCAACATCACCTTCCATGTGGTCTCGGCCGAAGACGGCAGCCCCATGGCCAACGTTAAAATCCGCTCACAGTTGCAAGTCGCCGACACCGCCTACGACTGGCACCTGCTCGGCTACACCAACGACGAAGGCATAGCGTCGGTCTGGGCAGCCAACGACTATGAAAGAGACCATCGGACCCTCTTCCGCTTCGTTGCCGACGACCCTGCCTACGCCGTCAAAGACACCATACTCAAAGGCTTACACAACACGGTCGAAATAGCCCTCAGCAAAGCCGACAATGCTCAATAACCTCCTGTTCCGGCTGTTTCGTGCCAACGAAACAAGAGTCCACGAGCTGAACTACCTCTTCTGGGAATGCACCACGCGCTGCAATCTCCACTGCCGCCATTGCGGGAGCGACTGCGCCGCCGCCAGCGATGACAAGGACATGCCCCTGGAAGACTTCCTCCGCGCTTTCGACACCATCCCTAAGAAAGAGCTACCACACAACTTCACCGTGGTACTCACCGGTGGCGAACCCCTGCTGCGTCCCGACCTATCGGAAATAGGCCATGCGCTGCGCCATCGCGGCGTCGGCTGGAGCATGGTCTCCAACGGCTACCTCTACAACCGCGCCATGCACTCCCTACTGATGGATGCCGGCCTCGGCGCCCTCACCATCAGCCTCGACGGCCTTGAAGCCGAACACGACTGGATGCGGGGCCGTGACGGCAGCTACCAACGCACCCTCGACGCCATCGCCATCGCCGCCCGCGAACCTCATTTCAACTTCGACGTGGTCACCTGCGTCAATCAGCGCAACCTCCCCCAGTTGCAGGCCATCCACGACCTCCTCGCCTCGCTCGGCGTGCCGCGATGGCGCATCTTCACCATCATCCCCATCGGCCGTGCCCGCAACTATCCCGAACTGCACCTCTCCGACAGCCAGTTCGTCCAACTCATGGAACTCATCCAGCACAAACGCCAGCACCCCGAGTCCTCTATGGAGGTCACCTTCAGCTGCGAGGGCTACCTGGGCCGCTATGAACGACACGTGCGCCCAACGCCTTACTTCTGCCATGCGGGCATCAACATCGCCTCCGTGCTCATTGACGGCACCATCTGCGCCTGCCCCAACATCGACCGCAAAGCCTTCGCACAAGGCAACATCTACCGCGACAACCTCTGGCAGGTGTGGCAGGACGGCTTCAAGCCTTTCCGTGACCGCAGCTGGGCACGCCGTGGCATGTGCAAGGACTGCAAGGCCTTCCGCGACTGCCTCGGCAATGGCATGCACAACTGGCACGGCGACTGCCAGGAAGTAATCAACTGCCACTACCACAAAACCATCCGAACAACCCCTAATCAACAAACAACATGAAACATACACCCCTGCTCATCATCATCACCCTGCTGCTGCTTGGTGGCTGCGAAATGCCCGAGTACCCCACCACCATTTCAGGCACACTCTACACCGACAGCACCCTCGCCACCCCCGTCGTGGGCGACACCGTGTGGTTCTGCGACTTTGTGTCGCGCTACAACGACAGCTCTCGCGTGGGCGAATATCTAGGACACGCCTACACCGACAGCCTCGGACGCTTCGCATTCACATTCTGGAACTTCGACATTACCAAGTCCGAATATGAAAGGCGGAAAGCCTTCTACAACACCTTCCTCGCCATCTATGGCCAGGACACTCTGTTCATGGGCCGTTACGGTAGCGAATATCGAAAACTGGTCTTCTATCCGGGCCGCCAATGGATGATTCACCTCTAAACTGCAATGCTATGAAAAAGACACTCTTACTCCTTATCCTGCCGATACTGCTTTTCGGCAAAGCCCACGCACAAGAACAGGACACCCTCCTTCAAGACCTGCCCCTGCACCACCATGCCATCACCACCAGCCCCTTCACCTTCTACTGCGACGCATTCCTCCTCACCTACGAGTACGCCCTCCCCCACCGCTCCTCCCTCGAAGTGGAGCTGGGTGCCCAGGGCTTCCACTGGGAGAGGACACAACGCAGCGGAGCCATCACCCGTCCTGGCATCGCCACCTCCGTCGGCTACAAATTCTACCTGCCGCTGGGCAAGCGCAGCAAGGCGATGGCACGGGCTGGCAGCATCCCCCGCACCAGCTTCTACCTCAAGCCGCGCCTCGCACTCGTACACCAATGGAGCACCTACGACACCTATCTTGGCAACAATGGGTGGAACATCGTCACCCAGCGCACCACCCTCCGCGAGAACACCCTCTCCCTGGCCTTCATCGTAGGCTACCAGTTCGTCTCACGCCACGGCTTCGTCCTAGCCCCCTACTTCGGCTACAACGCCCCCTTATGGCTCAGTGGCCCGTTCCACACCGTGGAGCAACCTGGCGCCACTGCCGCCTCTATCGGGACCGCCACCCTCGGCCTTAAACTGGGCTGCGCCTTCTAGCAACACCTATTTCACTGCCGGTACGCTGCACGACAACAACATTCTTTCTATTTCATTTTTATTTTGTTTCAATACCCTATCTACTTCATTTTTTATCACGAAACAAAATAGAAAGGGAGCTGATGGTAACCGGAAAGGTAATCAAAACAAACATCATACCGCACCCTTAAACTGCTGCACAATTGCTGGTACGGAAAAACGTTAAGAGCCGTCTGTGCGTGTCAGACGGCTCTCAATTATCAATTCTCAATCCGACTTATTCCAGCCAGCCGAGGATGTCGCCTTTCTTCACTATCTGGCCCTGCTTGACGCAGGTGTCGATGAGACGGCCGGCCTTGGTAACCTCGACATTCATCAGGGCATAGCTGGCCTCGATGATGCAGAACACGTCGCCTTCGGCATATTCGCGTCCGGGAGTGGGAGGTACGGAGGTGTTGAAGTCTATCTCCCAAAGCAGCTGGCCGTTGGCCGTGGCCACTACGGGCGTAGCGTTGGCATGCTTCTCGTTGATATAGTTGGGGGTGAGCATCTTGGGTGCTTCAACGGCAACGCCCTTGGCGGGTGCAGCGGCGGCATTCTTCTCAGCACGCAGCTGGGCCACCTCCTTGTTGAAGCGTTCCTTGGCGATACCCGACTTGTAGTCGCGGTACTGGCGGTCGTGCATGGCCAGTTCGAAGAGTTCTTCGTCGTCCTCACCACGGTCCCAGCCGTTCTCCTCCATTTCCTTTATATATTCGGGGAGGGCGTCGGGGTAGGCATCCTGCGGGTTGCCGTCGTAGAACTCGTAGTTGTTCTTCTTGGCCAGCTCCACGATTTCGGGGTCTAGCGGGCCGGGCAGTTTGCCGGCACGGCCGAGAATCATGTTCCAGCTGTCCTTGTCAATCTGGCTGAAGCGGGGCTTGCCCTGCGCCAGTGCCATGATGTTCATGAGGGCGATGTTCTTGGTGTACTGGCTGAAGGGGGTCACCAATGGGGGGTAACCCAGCTTGGGCCAGATGTATGCCACCTCTTGGAAGAGCTGCACGGTGAGTTCGTCGAAGGTCACCTCTGGTTTGCCGTTCTTCTTCAGTGCCATGTTGATGGCGCTGTGCACACCCTTGAGGTCGCTCATCATGCTGCCCATCATGCCGCCAGGGAGGCCGCAGCCCACCAGCATCGAGGTGCAGATGCGGTTGGCGGGGTTGACGTAGAGGCCCAGAAAGTCGTCGAGGAACGACTGGGTCAGCGCACGGGTTTCCATGTAGGCTTTCATGTTTATGTCCTTCATCAGGAAGCCGTCTTCTTTGAGCATGGCCTGCACACCGATGATGCCGGGATGCACCATGCCCCATGCCAAGGGTTCCATAGCGGTGTCAATCACGTCGGCACCGGCACGTGCCACCTCCAGGATGGAGGCCATGGCAAAGCCGGGACCCGAATGCCCATGGTACTGCACGATGATGTGGGGGTACTTTTTCTTGATTTCATACACCAGCTTGCCCAGCATGGTCGGACGGCCGATACCGGCCATGTCCTTCAGCGCTATCTCGTCGGCACCAAACTCGACCAGCTTGTCCACCACGCCCATGTAATACTCTACGGTGTGGATGGGGGAATATGTGATGCTCAGGGCGGCCTGGCTTATCATGCCGGCCTCTTTGGCATACTTGACGGAGAGCTCCAGATTGCGGGGGTCGTTCAACCCGCAGAACGAACGCATGATGTCCACGCCCTGCGCCTTCTTCACCTTGGGCATCAGCTGGCGCACATCCTTCGGCACGCCGTACATACGCAGACCGTTGAGCGCACGCTCCAGCATGTGGGTCTGGATGCCTGCTTTGTTGAACTCCTTGGTCCAAGCACGCACCGACTTGTTGGGATTCTCGCCATACATGAGGTTCACCTGTTCGAAAGCGCCGCCGTTGGTTTCGATGCGGTCAAAACAACCCATACGAACGATGGCGGGTGCCACTTGCACCAACTGGTCGATGCGGGGTTGATATTTGCCCGACGACTGCCACATGTCGCGGTAAACCAAGCTAAATTTTATCTCTCTTGCCATAATCTGTTATACCAATATTTGCTGTATCTTTCTTGTTAACAATAAAATACGCAGAAGAACGCCTTCTCCCGCAATTTGCAAAGTTACGAAAAAAAATTGATTCGCTAAAAAAAGTGTGGCAGATGATCAGGGCAAACGCATCAAAATCAGTTGTCAGGTATGCCGAAAGTTCATATACGATGTGCGGCAATGCGGCTCCGGCCCCAGCCCAAAGGGCTGGAACAGATATAGCCTAAGGCAACGCCCTAGGAATCAGTCCACATGCCGACAGATGCAGCCTACAGGGCTGCAACACTACGCCCGTGCCAAAATTCGCAGTTGCAGCCCTGCAGGCTGCTGGTCGCTGCCGTCGTTGTCCCCGTATGGCGGTGCCATACGCTATATCTGTCTGTGCCTTTCAGGCACACTGCGACATCAAACCACTGAGCTTGATTAA
>JAFRXG010000085.1:0-45434 GCA_017441565.1 Bacteroidales bacterium
GCCGGCATTCGAAACCAGATGCATCGCACCGACAAACTCACCGTATTCCGTCCCGACGGTCGCCGACATCTGTTCAGGTATCGCCTCAAAGGGGATTCCCAACTCCTCGACAGGCATTTCCCCGTCCATGATGCAGTCCACGTCATTCGCTTCAAGCCCCCGACCGTTCACCTGCGCAAGGCTTTGGCCGAACAGCCTGTTGGCCCTCGCGTGGAGACTGTCGGTGTTCGACAGATAGAAGCCCACATCCAGGCCGCCGTCCCCTATGCGGGCGGCAACGCGCTCCATGCCCGTAAAGGTGGGAGGGTCTTGTATGCTGTGTTTTTTCATCATCAATTGTATAACGAAGAGGTTTGTGTTTTATTGCCACTCATGCTAGTTCACTTCTATTCGTTGTTACAGATTGCTAATCTAGCCCATCGAGAAAATGTAATGCACTCATCTCTAATATGGTATAATGTGTGTCGTCGTCGTTTGTGTCGTTTGTTATACCACCGTGTTCGAATCGGCGGGCTTTTGCTTTTTGGCAAAAGACAACCGCGGAGGGTTGCTTCTCCACTTCGCTATCGGAATAGTCCACTGGACTATTCCTTCACCTACCATAATAATCCATTAACCGCCAGCTGTTTGACGGAATGAAAACAGTCCGATGCCGGCGGCCACGGTGTTTGAAGGCAGGAAGGGACGAGGCTGGTGCGGCTCAATGATTATCAACCCGCCTCGAAGCGGCTGGCCACGTAGCTGATTTCGGTGAGGTCGAGGTCGATGTCGCCATACTCGTTGTTGATGAGGAAAGCGTCGACCGGAAAGGTGTCGAATTCTTTGTCGAAGGTCATGGGGCTGGCAAGCGACACTTCGTGGGTCTTCTTGTTGATGCCTAATACGCAGCCTTCATAGGCTTCGGGGTCGTCGAGCAGGTCGCACAGTTCGTTGGCGATACGGTCTTCTAAACTACTATTATCCATTGTTATACTTGTTTGTTGGGGTTTTCTTTGATGAAGGATGAACGGTGGTTTCATCGCCTCATTTACGGTGCAAAAGTACACATTTTTTTCGAGACGGACGGTGTGAATTGTGTTAAAAATATTTTTTCCTCCCCGAAATCCCTGTTTTTTGTGTATCTTTGCAAAGTTGATAGAAAACGGCCTTTGGTGGCAAACGGTTGTGTGATTGTGCATTTTAGAATATGGCAACCCCCTCCTGCGGCCGACAAATCGAATCAGAAGATGAAGAAAGGAATTATTACAATATTTTTGTCACTGGCAGCGTTGTGTGCTCTGGCGCAGGATGCGCCCCTTTACCAATCCGAAGAATTTACCATCTTCCCCCGCAAGGTGGTGCAGGCGGAGGAGCATGCCAGCATTGTGGCCGACAACGCGCTCACCAGCACTTTCGAGAACCGTAGTTGGCTGCAGAAGACCAAGCAGACTCGCTACCCCGTTTTCAGTTGTGAGGTGCCTATCAGTGTGACGCTCTATAATATGGCCGTCGAAGAGATGAACAACCTGATTGAAGCCGACAGCACCTGGCGTACGGGTAAGTACTGGGGTGGTGTGTGGACGCGCGACGTGAGCTACAGCGCCCTGCTGGCCCTCTCCTATATGAACCCCGGCATCACGCATACCAGCCTGATGAAGAAGGTGCGTGGCGGACGCATTTTGCAGGACACCGGCACCGGCGGCTCATGGCCCGTCTCTACCGACCGCGTGGTGTGGGTGCTGGCAGCGTGGCAGCACTATCTGGCCACTGGCGACCAGCGTTGGTTGAGGCAGAGCTACGACATCATCAGCAACACCCTCCTGCAGGATGAAGCCGTGGTCTACGACACGGTGACCGGGCTGGTGCGTGGCGAGTCCTCGTTCCTCGACTGGCGTGAGGAGTCCTACCCCCAATGGATGCAGCCCGCCGATATTGCCATGACTGAGTGCTTGGGTACCAACGCGTTGTTCTTCCGTGCCAATCAGATAGCAGCCCGCATGGCGCAGCTGTGCGGCGACTTCGATGCCGCAGCCCATTTCTCCCGCAAGGCCGACCAGATTAAGGTGGGTATAAACAAGTACCTATGGATTGAAGAGAAGGGCTACTATGGCCAGTACCTCTATGGTCGTGGGCACCTGGTAGTGTCGCCCCGCAGCGAGACGCTGGGCGAGGCCTTGTGCATCATCTTCGGCATTGCCGAGTCGGGCCGTGCGGGGCGCATCGTCTCCGCTGTGACCAAGAACCCCTTCGGCACCCCCTGCATCTCGCCCCAGATTCCGTATATCTACCCCTACCATAACAATGCCGTGTGGCCCTTTGTCCAAGCCTACTGGATGTGGGCTTCTGCCGTGGCGGGCAACCTCCAGTCGGTGGAGCACAGCATTGCCGCCATCTACCGCCCTGCCGCCCTGTTCGCCACCAACCAGGAAAACTTCGTGGCGCAGACGGGCGACTACCACACCGCCATGAATTCGCCCAACATGCTGTGGAGCATTGCGGGCAACATCAGCATCGTCAGCCGCATACTCATGGGCATCACCCTTGAGGAGGAAGGACTCAGCTTCCATCCTTTCGTGCCGATGGCTTGGTCGGGCAAAAAGACGCTCAACAACTTCAAATACCGTCGTGCCATCCTCGACATCACCGTCCAAGGGCATGGCGACAAGGTGAGCGCCTGCTACATCGACGGCAAACGACAGGCCGTGGCCACAGTGCCTGCCTCCCTCACCGGCCGCCACTCGGTGCGACTGGTCATGGCGGGCGAGTTCTCCAACCCGGGCTCCTTCGAGGTCAGTCCCGTCGAAACGTCGCCCGCCACCCCGCGGGCCTATCTCGACGGAGCCACCCGGCTGGCATGGACCCAGGTGCCCGACGCCAAGGAGTACAAGATACTCTGCAACGGCAAGCTGATGGCCACGCAGCCCGAACGCATCATCAACGGCAACCGTTACGACATACCCGCGGCCAACACCCTCGCTGAGTACCAGGTGATAGCCGTTGGCAACAACGGCACCGAGAGCTTCGCCAGCGAGCCGGTGGCTTACTACAATATGGACAATGAGTTCTGCTTCGACATGGCTGCCTTTGCCCCCGCCACCCAGTGGCGCGAATGCAAAGGCTATGGCGGCAAGGGCGCCGTGGAGATTGCGCCGCAGACGAACCCGCGGGTGGAGATGACGGTGAACGTGCCGACTGACGGCGAGTATCTTATCGACTTCCGATACGCCAACGGCAGCAGCAACCTCACCGACGACAATATGTGCGCCGTGCGCACCCTCTCGCTCAACGACCACCGGCTGGGAGCCGTTCTTTTCCCACAACGAGGCAAAGGGCTGTGGAGCCTCTGGGGCTACAGCACCTCCTTGAAGGCCAGGCTGAAGAAGGGCAGCAACAAACTCGTCCTTTCTTACGAGCCCGCCAACGAGAATATGAACGACAAGGGCATCAACCGTGCCATGCTCGACCACGTGCGCCTGATACGTGTCCACTAATCATCTGCCATGCCTCGTCAGCTGGACAAAGCAGCAGTGAAGAAGCTGCTCCGCAAGCCCGACACCAAGGTGTTTCGCAACAGGTCTCTGCACATTGCCTTGCTGGTGACACTCGCCTTCCTGTTCATTGTGTGGGATGTCGCCCTATTCTTCCCCGACGACACTGCCGTGGCGACAATCATTATTGTGCTGACTGTGCAGGTGGCTTCTCTGGCCGGCTATTGGTTTTGGGGCAGGTGCTCTGTGCTGGCCCTCACGCCGGAGGGCATGTATCTCTCCCGTGCGAATACAGAGGACTTTCGCAGTCCCCTGACGTACAGCCGCCTCTTTGTCCGTTGGGACGAACTCACCATGCTCAAACTGGAAAACGGCCCCACCATGACGTTCAAGGTCAAAGAGGGAAGATACGCGTACACTGTCAGTGACGATATTATCAGCAGCCGCACCCGTGCCAAGAAACACAGGCCCCTCGTCGAGGCCATCTGCTCCTACAGCGGCTACCGTTATTATTTTCAACAAGGTGTGGGACTCACATGGCAGTACATCTTCGTCTCGCCCAGCAGCTCTTCCGATTTCGAGGTGGTAGACTCGGACTGGGGGTTGTGAATGCGTTAACGTGTTAATGCGTTAGTCTTTTTATGCGTCAGCCACTAACGGATTCACGAATATGCGCATTAACGAGTTTAACTCACCATGATGCTCTCGTCGTCTTCCACGCGCAGGTTCTTCATGATAAAGTCACGACGCTCTGAGGTGTTCGTCCCCATATAGAAGCGCAGCACCCCCTGCGTGTCGAAATCCTTGTGCAGCAGCACCGGGTCGAGCCTCATGTCCTGGTTGATAAAGCCCTTAAACTCGTCGGGCGAAATCTCACCCAAGCCTTTGAATCGTGTAATCTCGGCTCCCGCGGTGCTGTTGATGGCCTCCACGCGCTCCTCGTCGCTGTAACAGTAGGTGGTCTTCTGCTTGTTGCGCACGCGGAACAGCGGGGTCTGCAAGATATACACATGCCCCTGCCGCACCAGCTCGGGGTAGAACTTCAGGAAAAACGTCAGCAGCAGCAGCCGTATGTGCATCCCGTCCACATCGGCATCGGTGGCTATCACCACGTTGTTGTAGCGCAGGTTCTCCATGCCGTCGTCGATGTCGAGGGCGTTGTGCAACAGGTTCAGCTCCTCGTTCTTGTACACCTCCGCCTTGCCGGCTGACACCGTGTTCAGCGGTTTGCCCCGCAGGCTGAACACCGCCTGTGTCTCCACGTCGCGGCTCTTGGTGATTGAACCCGAAGCCGACAGACCTTCGGTGATGAAGATGGTGCTCTCCAATCTCCGCTCGTGGTTGCTGTTGTAGTGTACGTGGCAGTCGCGCAGCTTGCTGTTGTTCAGGCTCGCCTTCTTGCTGCTCTCCTTGGCCAGTTTCTTGATGCCCGAAATGGCCTTGCGCTCCTTCTCGTTGCGCAGTATCTTGTCCAGCAGCACCTCGGCGGTGTCGCTGTGCATGTGCAGGTAGTTGTCCAAGTGTCTCTTCAGGATGTCCAGCACGTAGGTCTTCAGGTAGGGGCTGTCGTTCGAGCCGTCCTTGTTGTTCGGTGCCATGTGGGTCGAACCCAGCTTGGTCTTGGTCTGCGCCTCGAACACAGGCTCCTGAATCCTGATGCACAGGGCGCACACCAGCCCCTGCCTGATGTCCTCCGGCGCCAGCTCCTTCTTGTTGTAGAAGTCCTTCACCACACGGGCGTAGCCCTCGCGGAAGGCACTCTGATGCGTGCCGCCCTCGGTGGTGTGCTGGCCGTTGACGAAGCTGTAGTAATAGTCGCTGTTCTGCCCGTTCACGTGGGTGAACGCCGCCTCGAAGTCCTCGTCTTTGATGTGTATGATGGGGTAGAGCGGCTCGCCCTCCATATTGTGTTCCAGCAGGTCCAGCAGGCCATTCTTGGAATAGTAGCGTTTGTCGTTGTAGTAGAACGTAAGACCGCGGTTCAGGTAGCAGTAGTTCCACACCCTGCGCTCCACATACTCGTTGATGAAATGGTAGTTGCCGAAGAGCTTCGCATCGGGCACAAACTCCACCAGCGTGCCTGTGGCCATGAAGGGGTCCTCGGCCATATAGTCTTCTTTGCCGCTGTCGAATACCAGTCTGCCCTCGCTGAACTCCGCCCAGCGGGTCTGTCCGTCGCGGAACGACTGTACGCGGAAATAGCTCGACAGCGCGTTCACCGCCTTGGTGCCCACGCCGTTCAGTCCCACGCTCTTCTGGAACACCTTGCTGTCGTATTTGGCACCCGTGTTGAGTTTGCTCACCGCATCTACCATTGCGCCCAGCGGGATGCCGCGTCCGTAGTCGCGGATGCTCACCTTGCGCTCGGCAAAGTTGATGGTCATGTCGATACGCTTGCCAAAGCCAGAGGCAAACTCGTCAATGGCGTTGTCAATAACCTCCTTGATGAGCACATAGATGCCGTCGTCGTGCGACGAGCCGTCGCCCAGCTTGCCTATGTACATGCCGGGACGTAGGCGTATGTGCTCCATGTCTTCGAGGTGGACGATGCTCTCGTCGTTGTATTCGGTGGTATTGTTCAGTGGCAGTATGTTATCTTCTTCAGTCGCCATAGTACAGTGGATTTTGAAACTGCAAAAATACGAAAAAAAACTGACATAACCACATTTCGCCACTCTTGCTTGTCGAAAAAGCACACCCCACCTCTATCGACAATCCGTGCCTACCAGCCAGCCGCCTGACCGCCCCACAACCCCAACCCCATCATTTATTGTCTAATTTCTTTTGATTAAATTTTGATTTATTATCTTTTTTTCTTTCTGAAGTAGAAACAAGGTATAGGCCAACGGCTGAGTATTTATATACTAAAGTTTGACAGACAAGTAGTTTTGAACACAAGCAGTTCGCTCTAGCTCGTTGCAAGACAAATCGCTGGCTCCTATTGGCCAGAGGACGGATGTGATTATTGCCCTGAAAGGGCAAAAGCATGATGCTTCTGCCCTTTCAGGGCAATGGTCGCTTGTGCCGCCCACCCAAGGACATTGCCCTGGGTTAAATATGTTCTGGTCTTTCAGGCCGTAGGCGGTCATTAACTCTGAGTTTCTAAGATTCAACCTCGTCAATACCAGGCTCCATATCAGGTTGACGCGGAGATGAATACATGCTAAATTTTAGTTAAAAAAGTGACCATGAGCATGTGGTTTAAAAAAAAAAGTGTATATTTGCAGCGCAAATTAAACTCTCTAACACCATGAAAAAAATGTTTTTTTATTTAGCATTATGTAATTTATGTTTTTCTGCCCTAGGACAGGGGACAGCGTATATTACCAAAAGCTATACCTTTAGTGGGTACTCTCAGATGATACGGCAATACAATAACAATCCCGGACAGCATGTTGTCTATTTTACCGATACCATTTCGGGGAGGAAAGGCTATATCGGCATAACTGATATCTATTATCTATAACATGATTAGATATGTTCAAATATGTCATGATTGCATAATCAGGGACATTGATGTTTTCGGTGATAGTGCTTACTTCTGCGGACAAACGTTATCCAGTAATAGTGTGTTTGGGTTGGTTGACCTAATCACTATGACGGTATATTTTGATTCGTCATGGGGATTGACCTCTCTCGACAACATCGAAGTTTACAGGGATGCTACTAGTAATATTCGTATTGTGGGCTATGGCAAATTGGTTGGGGATTACATAGGGTTTGAATATAACGTGCCGATAAGTATATTCTGGTATTACAACCTACCGTACTTACCTCGTGACCTCACGTTGACAGATAATTACAGTGTATTTGTTGGCGACTGTAGTCCTGCTGGAATCACCAATGAGATTGTAATTCAAACATTACAAAAGAATCTGGTATTTCCACCATCATCTTATATGCCATACAACACCTATTTGTTAGGAACAGCAACAGAGGAAGAGTCATACAAATATCATTTGCGTGTTGTGGATATAGGGAATGATTACATTGCCACATTGACCCACAGATATACTAATGGGAGTGGTATTTTCAATATGGTAATACGCGAATATGACGTATCAAATACTGCTACCGATTATGACATACCCATGACAGCTTCCTATCGGTCCCAATACACTTATTCTGCTATTGACTTCTATGATTTCCAATATGATGTATCCAGCATGACTTACACGGTGTTACAAAATTATGAGGTTTCCCCGTCATCCTATCAAGACGTCGTTACAAGAATCGATTTTTCGAGTGGGGTACCTACATCTGTATGTTCTGACCACCTTGCTCTCCCCTATCAAGTAATGAAGAGTATGTCGTTATCGGACAGTGCTATGTATGTTGTGTATGGGTATGATGTGACAAGTAAAGCAAACGTGTTCTGGAAAGACTCTCAAAATTCAAATGTACCCGGAGGATGTTCGAATTATGACTATATGCCTTTTGTTGTCATTCCTACGATTACGCCAATTATAATTGAAGAGAACATCGTATGGCGGAATATGAACCTATTTCCTAATCCAATCAGCGCATATACTTCATCTGAAAGAATACTTACCATCTGTCATTAAAAAGGGAAAGGAATAAGACATGAGAAGAATAGTTTTGATATTGGCTGCCTTGCTATTTGGCGTTTGCGTGAATGCGCAAAGACCTCTAGGCGATACGGTTTTTTTTAAAAACAATGGGGACTATATATATGATTCGTTTTCGTATCAAAATCCAGCATATCACCGCATATTTTCGACAGGCAGTTCAGAAATAGACCCCTTATTTCACACATATAAGAGTGTCGTATTACATGGGATACTTTGGCCTGGAGGGCAAACGACCATGGAAGACTTCTGGAATCTCCACCCGGACATGGCTGTGTGGAATGCGGGCAGACACTCCGTAGGACAGGGAATTGCAACTCCTAATGAGGATTTGATGATAATTGGCCTGGCTGTTTGCCCCGTAGTCTTAAAGGAGGCCGAAGACCTCACTGAGCTTCTATGCATGCCATACTCTACTAATTACTTAAACTATGTACATGCTATAGACACCACCACCGCCGGCAGGCTGACGGAGTATGTGCAACTGTATACTATAGAAGGCGGTGTGCCACAGCTTAAGGCAGAAAGTCCGTGGCGTATTGAAAATCCGCACCGATACATGTGTTTCCCTGACCGGTTTGACTATCTTAACACTCCCCTCACCGTCATTCATGAACCCATCTTCGTCCCCCTGTATGAGGCCATGTTTGACACAGGCGTGTATATCGAGGCCAACAAGTCGCCCATTATGGTGGCAGGTACGCACAATAACAATAGAGCGGTATGGAGTACGGTGGCGTGCGATACAGTGTATAGTACCCCTACAATCTGTTATGAGCACAGCCTCACTGCTTATAGTGCTGTTTTTGACACTTTGCTCACCAATACTTATGGCTCCCCTTCTCGTCTTTGGATAAGATACGATACTCTTCCGTGGTATGATATGTCTAGTTATGTCAGAGTGGTTAGCATGATAAATATTTTCCCGATACTGGACACGCTGTTTGGGACACCATGCGCTATGGTGACAGGGCTACAGACGGTGGAGGTGGACTCGCTGTGGGCCACGCTGATGTGGAGCGCGGACGCACGGCACCAGGAGTGGGAGGTGAAGTACCGCCCGACGGAAGACAGCCTTGCCAGCGACTCGGTGGTGACGGTGAATGTGCCGACGGTGACGCTCACGGGGCTGACCCCCGGCACGACGTACAGCGTGCGGGTGCGGGGGCTGTGCGACGCATGTGTCGAGAACTACAGCCCGTGGAGCGACACGCTTCAGTTCGTCACCACGTTCACCCCGCCCGACACGACACCCGACACCGTGCCATGGGTACGCCCCCACACGCTTGACCCGCTGGGAATCGGCAATCTGATGCGCTTCACCCGCATGATGCCTAACCCCGCCCACGACGTGGTGAGCGTATTTTCATCATACCAACTGCAAGGGGTGACAGTTTACGACCTGGCAGGCCGTCAGCTTTTGAATCAGTCTGCCGATGGCATGACCGCCACGGTGAACGTCGCCGCCCTCCCCCGCGGCACCTACATCCTCGCCATCCGTACCCTTCAAGGTACTGCCACCAAGAAGCTGATTTTAAAGTAAGAAGATGCCGGATTTCCCCGCTTCTTCGTAGCACTTCGCTGAAAGGTGAAGGCTGCTATGAAGGAGCGGGGGATGTGTTTTTGTTGTCTTAGTATAATTTATTCATCATATGTCAAAAAAAAGTTGTATCTTTGCAAATCCGACAAGTGGGACATTATCACTGTAATTATTAATCTTATAAATCTAATATTATGGCATTTAAAGGACAAATCGTAATCGATACCGAGCATTGCAAGGGTTGCGGCGTATGCCTCGAAGCATGCCCGATGCACTGCATCGAGTTATCGAAGAATGTAAACGGCAAGGGTTATAACTACACCCATGTCGTAAACGACAACTGCATCGGTTGCGCCAGCTGCGCAGTCGTGTGCCCCGACGGCGTGATTTCCGTCTACAAAGTCAAATGTTAAACAAGTAAAAAGAACAATAACATGGCAAAAGAACTCAAATTAATGAAGGGCAATGAGGCTATTGCCCGCGCTATGATTGCCAGCGGTACGGACGGCTACTTCGGCTATCCTATCACTCCGCAATCGGAAGTTATGGAAACTCTGATGGCCGAGAAACCTTGGGAGACCACCGGTATGGTGGTCCTGCAGGCGGAGTCTGAGCTTGCCTCCATCAATATGGTCTATGGTGGTGCGGCCACTGGTAAGAAGGTTGCTACCTCTTCTTCTTCCCCCGGAATTTCGCTGATGTGCGAGGGTCTCACCTATCTGGCCGGTGCCGAAATCCCCTGCGTGGTGATGAACGCCATGCGCGGCGGCCCCGGACTGGGCACCATCCAGCCCGCACAGAGCGACTATTTCCAGAGCACCAAGGGCGGCGGCCACGGCGACTACCAGCTGTATGTGATGGCCCCTGCCAGCGTTCAGGAGATGTATGACTTTGTGTTCGACGCTTGGGACATCGCTTTCAAATATCGTAACCCCGTCCTCATCCTCACCGACGGTGCTATCGGCCAGTGCATGGAGAAGTGCTACACGCGCGACTATGTGCCTCGTTGGACCGATGAGGAGCGCCGCGAGAAGGCCCCTTGGGGCACCTGGGGCAAACCTGCCAACCGTGAGCGCAACATCATCACCTCGCTGGAGCTTGAGTCGAGCCGTCAGGAGGTCTTCAACCAGAAGCTCCAGAAGAAATACGCCAAGATGAAGGAGGAGGATGTGCGTTATGAGATGCTGGGCTGCGACGATGCCGATTATATCTTTGTCGCTTATGGTACCTCTTCGCGTATCTGCATGAAGAGCATGGAGCTGGCACGCGCCAAGGGTCTGAAGGTCGGTCTGCTGCGTCCGATTACCCTCTATCCTTTCCCCACCAAGCAGGTCGCCGAACTGGCAAAGAGGGCTAAGGGTATGCTGTGCGTCGAGATGAGCGCTGGTCAGATGGTCGAGGATGTGAAGCTGGCCGCCAACTGCCAGATTCCTATCGAGCATTACGGCCGCTTCGGTGGCATCATCCCCACCCCCGAAGAGGTTCTCGAAGCTATGGAACAGAAAATCATCAAGTAACTTTTAAATCGAATCACAATGGCTAACGATATAGTAAAACCTGAGAATCTGGTTTACACCAAAACCAAGGTGCTTACCGACAATGTAATGCACTACTGCCCCGGCTGCGGCCACGGCACCGCTCACCGCATTATCGCCGAGGTTATCGACGAGATGGGTATCCAAGATAAGACCATCGGCGTGTCCCCCGTGGGCTGCTCCGTCTTGGCCTATAACTATTTCGACATCGACTTCCAGGAGGCTGCCCATGGCCGTGCCCCGGCAGTTGCCACCGCCATCAAGCGCCTCAACCCCGACAACTTTGTCTTCACCTATCAGGGCGACGGTGACTTGGCCGCTATCGGTACCGCCGAGACCATCCATGCCGCCAACCGTGGCGAGAACATCGTGATGGTGTTTATCAACAACGGTATCTACGGTATGACCGGTGGTCAGATGGCCCCTACCACCCTCGTGGGTATGAAGTCCGCCACCACGCCTTATGGCCGTCGTGTGGACCTGAACGGCTATCCCCTGCGTATCACCGAGCTGCTGGCCACCCTGCCCGGCACCAGCTATGTGACCCGTCAGAGCGTCCACACCCCTGCCAACGTGCGCAAGGCCAAGGCCGCTGTCCGCAAGGCTTTCGAGGTGCAGCGCGACAAGAAGGGTCTCGCCTTCGTCGAAATCGTCAGCAGCTGCAACAGCGGTTGGAAGATGACCCCCGTCCAGGCCAACAAGTGGATGGAAGAGAACATGTTCCCCAACTACCCGCTGGGCGACATCAAGGTGGAAGGCAAGATTGCTGAAGGCATCGATGCCAACCGTCTGGTGGTCAGCGCACCTCTCACTGTTAAGCAATAAAGGTATCATCGAAAAAAAAGTAAAGTTATGACAGAAGAAATAATTATCGCCGGTTTTGGTGGACAGGGTGTCCTCTCGATGGGTAAAATCCTTGCCTACTCTGGCGTTATGGAAGATAAAGAAGTGCTCTGGATGCCTTCTTACGGCCCTGAGCAGCGTGGCGGCACCGCCAACGTCACCGTTATCGTCAGCGACGAGCGCATCAGCTCGCCCATCATCAGCAAGTTCGACACCGCCATCGTGCTCAACCAGCAGTCGCTCGACAAGTTCGAGAGCTCTGTGAAGCCCGGCGGTCTGCTGATTTACGACCCCAACGGCATCACCCGCGAGCCTACCCGCAGGGACATCAGCATCTACAAGATTGCCGCTACCGAGAAGGCTCAGGAGATGGGCATTTCGAAGGTGTTCAACATGGTGGTCCTCGGCGGTTTCCTCAAGCTGAAACCCATCGTCGGCTCCGAGTTCATCCACAAGGGGCTTGAGAAGTCGCTTCCCGAGCGTCACCACAAGCTCATTCCTCAGAACGAGGAGGCTATCGAGCTCGGCAAGGGCTTGATTGAACCCGTGCATGTACTCTAAGCAGTTCTGCTTTCTTGAAGGAACAAAGGTGCCCAGTTGCTGGGCATCTTTGTTTCATTTTGGAGGCAGCAACAGCAGGCAAAGATGGTTATTCTTGTATTTGTGTGTAGAGCCTGCACAATATTTGCCACTTTTGTGCGTTAATGGGTTGTTCTCAAAAGTAGCAGCATCATGGACAATATCAACATCCTCTGGGCCGATGACGAAATCGACCTTCTCAAACCCCACATCCTCTTCCTGAAAGAAAAGGGCTACAACGTACTGCCTGTCATGAGCGGCTCCGAGGCCCTTGACGAGATGGAAGCCCATCCCAACACCATCGACCTGGTATTCCTTGATGAGAATATGCCTGGGCTGAGCGGCTTGGACACCCTGAGCCAGATAAAGACCAAATACCCGCAGGTGCCTGTCATCATGATTACCAAAAGCGAGGAGGAGCATATCATGGACGAGGCCATCGGAGGCAAGATAAGCGACTACCTCATCAAACCCGTCAACCCCAACCAAATCCTCCTTGCCATCAAGAAGCATACCGATGCGCGACGACTGCAGAGCGAGCGTTCCACCATGAACTACCAGCAGCAGTTCCGCGAGATAGGCATGGAACTGTCGGGCCGCCTCGACCACGACGAGTGGATTCAGCTCTATCGCAAGCTCGTTTACTGGGAACTGGAGCTCTCCGCCACCGACGACCAGAATATCCACGAGATTTTTATTGCCCAGAAGGCCGAGGCCAACCAGCTCTTCTGCAAATACTATGAGAAAAACTATATCGACTGGCTCAGCGGCAATCCTACCGACAGCAAACCCACCCTTTCGCCCACAGTGCTGCGCGAGCGTCTTTTCCCCCTGTTGCGCGAAGACCGCCCCACCTTCCTCATCGTCATTGATAACTTCCGCTACGACCAGTGGAAGTACCTCCAGCCTGCCATTGAGCAGTATCTGCGTACCGAAGAAGACGGTCTCTACTACAGCATCGTGCCTACCACCACCCAGTTTGCACGCAATGCCATGTTCGGCGGCCTGATGCCTTCGGAGATTGAACGCAAGTACCCCCAGTATTGGGTCAACGAGGACCAGGAGGGTTTCAAGAACCAGTACGAGAACGAACTGCTTGATGAGAATCTGCGCCGCAACGGCCTCAACATCAAGCACGGCTACAACAAGGTGCTGAACGCACAATATGGCCGTCGCCTGGTGGACAATATCCCCAACCTCTTGCAGAACAAACTCAACGTCATCATCTACAACTTCGTCGACATGCTCTCCCATGCACGTACCGACAGCGACATCGTGCGTGAGCTGGCAGCCGACGAGAAGGCCTACCGCTCCGTCACCCTCAGCTGGTTCGAGCATTCGCCCTTGGCCGAAGTGTTCAAAGCCCTTGCAGGACGCGATGTCAACATCATCATCACTACCGACCACGGGTCGGTGCGCATCGACCATCCCGTGAGGGTGAAGGGCGACCAGAGCGTCAGCGTCAACCTCCGTTACAAGCAGGGCCGTCTCCTCGACTACAACCCCAAGGAGGTCTTCGAGGTGAAAGACCCGGCCAAGCTGTTCTTACCCCGCCGGCACGTCACCTCGCCTTATATCTTCTGCCATGAGAATGACTACTTTGTCTATCCCAACAACTACAACCAGTATGTGCAGTACTATATGAACACCTTCCAGCATGGGGGCATATCGATGGAGGAGATACTCATCCCGTTCGTCATGTTACGACCGAGATAAATAGATATTCAATAATAATCGGCTATTCGGATTCTAGGTGGTTCGAATAGCCGTTCTGTTAATCATAATACTATCTAATATGACTAAAAAACTACTCACTGTTTTACCCTTGGCAGCCATGTTGTCGGCTTCAGTTGCCACAATGGCTCAGTATCAATTGTCAAACCCGGGCTTTGAGTCGTGGGAGGGTACGTCAGCCACTTCCCGCCCCAGCCACTGGAGTTCGTTTCCACAGGCTGACGGCTCGTGGGCATGGGCGGCCAGCACGGCGCAGCATTATCATCGCTATGGCGGTCGCCCGGGTACAGCAGGCAGTTCTTATCTGACTATCTATTCTCGTTCGGTGCTGGGTATTGTGGCCAATGGCAATATGACCACGGGGCAGATACATGTGGGCAGCACATCGGCTACCAATGCCAGCAACTACAATTATACCCACAGGGGTGGCAGCTATTGCCATACTTTCAGCGGCACGCCCGACTCGATGTATGTGTGGGTCTCGTATTATGCTGCCAGTGCCTCGTCGCAGGGTAGTATCCGTGCGTATCTGCACGGCAATAGCGACTTCCGTGACCCGAACGACTGCACTACGCCGAGCCTGTATCGTGGCAGGGCTGTGGCTGAGTTCGGCCGCACCACTTCCTCCACCTCCGTTCCCACATGGGTGCGGCAACAGGTCCCATTTGAATATAATGGCACATCGACAGTCAACTATGTGTTGATGTCGATGACCACAAACACCACACCTGGCGGGGGTAGTGCCAATGACTCCCTGTCGGTCGATGACATCGAGTTTGTGTATAGTGCATGGCTGGACAATATAACCCTCAATGGCGATGCCATCGACGGGTTCCAGCGCGATGTGTTCGACTACGTTGTCTCTCTCGATGCCCCCGCCGATTTGCACTCAGCCGTCTTGGCCTTTACCCCACAGGCCAACGATGCCACCGTCACTGTCGACACCCTTACCCCCAATGTCACCACCCTACAGTATGTCCTGAATGTCTTAGCCGAAGACTCCCTCACTAGCCGCACCTATACTGTCACCCTCACCTGTCCCCTGCCCACCTGCGACACTGTGGAGAACATCGCCGTGAATGTGCAAGGAACCAGTGCCTTGGTTACATGGACTTCGGGTAGTAACAACCAGCAGTGGGAAGTGGAATATGGCAGCCGGGGCTTTGTCCGCGGCCAGGGGCAGACTGCCGTGTGTGACTATGCCAACCTCCTTTTGGACAACCTCGACTACAATAGCGACTATGAGCTGTGCGTCCGTGCCTATTGCGGCGACTCCGCCTACTCCGACTGGAGCTGTGCGGTGGCCTTCACCACTGGCGAAGAGCCCGACACGGTGTGTCGGGGAGTCGACAGCCTCGTTATCTCCGAAGTAGGCTTCACTCAGTGTACGCTCGTCATCTACTCGCCCTATCTGGATGAGAATGGGCAAAATATTGATTCAGTACTCTTCCAAGTGCTGTTGATGCTCGGCGACGACATAGTTGCCGACACCATCATGAGCCAAACTGTCATCATGGTTGACCACCTCCAGGAAGGTACGAATTATGTCGTGTACGCCCGCACCCTCTGCGACTCCGCCCATCAGAGCGGCTGGACGCTGACAACCTTCGCCACCGATGCTGACACCGTTGGTATAGAGGCAGTCGGGGCCGACAAAGTCCCAATTACCATATATCCCAATCCGGCACAAGGTGAGGTGACATGTACAGTGCAGAGCAGTACGGCCTCCTCCGGGGTGATAGTCTTCTATGATAATATGGGCCGTAAAATGCTGGAGCGCAGCATCGCAGATTCCCAACGTGTCGATGTCAGTTCACTCCCCATGGGACTGTATACTGTGGTAGTGCAGACGGATGGTGGGGTTGCTTTGCAGAGGCTTTCTATTGTCCGCTGACGCACCTATTTTGTGAGAATACGGTAGTTGTCGTGGCTTTTTTATTGCTCGACAATGATGGGGCGCATACTAAAAAAAGTTAAATGAAGCGTACCGCCTTCTTGTGGTATGTGCATTACGCACCCAAAGGTAAGTGGCTTTCGCCAAGGTACCCTCTTGCGGGTTTTGGGAAAGTGTTGTATCTTTGCAATCGAAAACAATCAACAAATATTGAACACATGAGAACAATCGAAACAATTAAGAGTGGCAACAATTATGCCGCCGTTAACGTTGGTAACAACGACCAAATCATTGAGTACGAACTCCCGATGGGGCCAAACGTCATCAAGGGCAAAGTGTTTGTGGGACAAGCCGTGGGTGCCACGGGCAGCGAACTCTCGTTCCAGACCCTTGTGCCGGGACAGGACAGCGGTTTTCTGCACACCCATAAGACTCACGAAGAGCTGTACATTATACTGCGAGGCAAGGGTACCTATCAGGTGGACGGCGAGCAGTTCCCAGTGACAGAAGGCTCCGTTGTACGCGTGAGTCCCAACGGTCGCCGTGCCTTGAAGAATACGAGCGACGAACCACTGACTTATCTCTGCATCCAGTACAAGGCCGGTGCTTTCACTGAGTCGGACAGCCCTATGGTCGATGGTGTCATCCTCAACGACCCGCTGGTGTGGTAGTCACCCCACAACCAATCAAACAAGGTCAAACAGGTAGGCATTTTGTGAAAAGTGTCTGCCTGTTTTCGAAAAAAGTCGTACCTTTGCAGTCTGAATTATTATTGAGCTCATGACAAAAGACTTCATCCAAGACCCCGTTTTCCCGGAGTGCCCTATCCGTAACATCTTGGCGCGCATCGGTAACAAATGGACACTGGCGGTAATCTATACGTTGAGTGCTGCGGATGCCCCTATGCGGTTCCGCGACATAGAACAGAAGAACCCCGATTGTTCGCAGAAGATGCTCACGCAGACCTTGCGTGGTTTAGAGGCTGACGGGATGGTCTCCCGTAAGGTGTATGCCGAGATGCCCCCACGGGTGGAATATTCCCTTACTGACCGTGGGCATTCGTTCCTGCCCATCATGCGCCAATTGACCGATTGGGCATATGTCCATCTGCACGATATTATTACCGACAGGGAACGTTACTATGGACAGGATTAAGAATATCGACTATTGCATCCGATACCTGATGGAGCAAGACGGGGTCAGCACACCCGTTCCTGATACCCTCTCCGAGAAACAAATGTTGCTGCGGACTTTGATGAACGTGTGGGAACCTCAGCCGTTGAGTACCGAATTCATAGAAGCACAAAATGCTGAGTTGCAAGCGCAGTTGGTCGATAAAGGAATTGTAGAGAATGTCGGTAACCTCTGGCAGGGCGACATCACGCGTCTGAAGGTCGATGCTATTGTGAATGCGGCCAACAGCCAAGGCCTCGGTTGCTGGCATCCGCTGCACTCGTGCATTGACAATGCCATCCATTCTGCGGCAGGGCTGCAATTGCGACAAGCATGTAACGACATACTACAAGGCAGCCTAATCAGCACTGGCGACGCAATCATCACTCCAGGTTACAACCTGCCAGCCCAATGGGTGCTGCACACTGTCGGCCCTATAGTCGTCACGCCACAACCCACCTACGAGCAGGAACGCCAACTGGCCGAGTGCTACCATTCCTGTCTGCAGCTCGCAGAATCCCACGGCTGTCGCAGCATAGCCTTCTGCTGCATCTCCACGGGCGAATACCACTTCCCCAACCTCAGGGCAGCGCAGATTGCAGTGGAAGCCTGCCACAACACGCAACTGAATGTAGTCTTCAACGTATTTAAAAATAACGATTATGCCATCTACAGCGAACTTCTCGGAACGCCTCGAGTCATTGCGTGAAGCCATACGGTCGGCCGACCACATTATCATCGGAGCTGGCAGCGGCCTCTCTACCGCCGCAGGGCTGGACTATGCAGGCGAGGATTTCCGGCGTGAATTTGCTCCCTGGATTGAGCGTTACGGCTTCACCGACCTCTACTCGTCGGGCTTCTATCCTTTCCAAACCAAAGAGGAATACTGGGCCTGCTGGGCCAAGCACATCTGGTTCTGCCGCTACCGTATTGGAGCCTTGCCGCTATATGTGCAGCTGAGAAAACTCTTTCCGCAGGCATTCGTTGTCACCACCAATGTGGACGGACAATTTGAGTTGGCTGGCTTCGAAGTCGACAACCTCTTCGCCACACAGGGCGACTACGCTTTCTTCCAGCCGGTTTCGGGCACTCCCAAAATGCTGGTGGGCAACCGCGAGTGGGTCTACAAGGTGCTGCCGTTGGTTAAAGACTGCCGCATCCCTTCCGACATGCTCCCCACCATGCCCGACGGCAGTGAGGCCGCATTGAACCTGCGGGTGGACGAAACTTTTGTCGAGGACTTCCGTTGGCACCGTCAGGCACGCAGGTATACCGATTTTGTACACCATGCCTCGCAGGGAAACCTACTGTTACTAGAGTTTGGCATAGGATATAACACCCCCGGCATCATACGTCTGCCCTTTGAACAGATGGCCCAGCGTTACCCTCACACCACCCTCGTACGTTTCAATCGAGATAACCCTGAGCCTTACATTGAGGCTTTGCCGCGCTTCATTACATTCTCGGAGGATATTGCCACCGTCTTAGACCAGCTATAGACCTTTCATCGACAGCGATATACGGTTGCGTCGCAGGTCTACGCTGATTACCTTCACCTTCACATGCTGGTGCAGGTGCACCACTTCGGAGGGGTCGTTCACACGGCGGTTGGCCAGCTGGCTGATATGGACCAGGCCGTCCTGATGCACGCCTACGTCCACAAAGGCACCGAAGGCGGTGATGTTGGTGACGATGCCGGGCAGTACCATGCCTTCATGCAAGTCCTCGATGCGGGTGACGTTCTTGTCGAACTCGAACACCTCGAATTTGGCGCGGGGGTCAAGGCCTGGCTTGTCCAGCTCTTTCATGATGTCCTGCAGGGTCGGAAGTCCGCAGTCGGCACCGATGTATTTCTCAATGTCCACCTTGCTGCGCAGCTCCTTGCTCTGCATCAGCTCCTCAATGGTGGCACCGGCATCCTTCGCCATACGCTCCACCAGGGCGTACCGTTCGGGGTGGACGGCGCTGCGGTCGAGGGGGTTGCCACTCTCTCGCACACGGAGGAATCCGGCACATTGCTCAAAGGCTTTGTCACCCAGCCGTTCCACTTTCTTCAGCTCTTGACGTGAGTGGAAGGCACCTTCGCGGTTGCGGTATTCGACGATGTTGTTGGCCAGTGCGGGGCCGATACCGCTCACGTAGCTCAACAGCTCGCGGCTGGCGGTGTTCAGCTCTACGCCCACGCTGTTCACGCAGCTGACCACCACGTCCTGCAGGCTCTCCTGTAGCAAGGTCTGGTTCACATCGTGCTGGTACTGCCCCACGCCGATGCTTTTGGGGTCTATCTTCACCAGCTCGCTCAGCGGGTCCATCAGGCGGCGGCCGATGCTGACGGCGCCGCGTACGGTGACGTCGTAGTCGGGGAACTCGCGGCGGGCCACCTCCGAGGCGCTGTACACCGAGGCCCCGTTCTCGCTCACCATGACGGCGACGAGCTTGTTCTTGAAATGGCACCGTTTGACCACCTCTTCGGTCTCGCGTCCGGCGGTGCCGTTGCCGATGGCGATGGCCTCGATGTGGAAGGCCTCGGCCAGGGCTTCGAGTTTGGCGATGGCCGCCCGCTCCTCGCGTACCGAGGTGAAGGGGTAGATGGTCTCGTTGTGCAGCAGCTGCCCCTGGGCGTCGAGGCAGACTGTCTTGCAGCCGGTGCGGAAGCCGGGGTCGATGGCCAGAATGCGCTTCTGCCCCAGCGGGGAGGCGAGGAGCAGCTGGCGCAGGTTCTCGGCGAAGACGCGGATGGCCTCCTTGTCGGCCTTTTCCTTCAGCAGGTTGTAAAACTCGGTCTCGATGGAAGGGGCGAGGAGTCGTTTGTAGCCGTCGCGCACGGCCAGCCGCACCTGCTCCGACGAGTCGAACTTGCCACTCACAAACTGCCGCTCCAGTGCGTCGTACACCGGCTGGTCGTCTTCCGGCTGGATGTGTACGCGGAGCATCCCCTCTTCCTCTCCGCGGAAGAGGGCGAGGATTCGGTGCGAGGGGGCGCGCATGGCATTCTCCTTCCAGTCGAACCACGACTCGTATTTCCCAGCCTCCTCTTCCTTGTCCTTAGCCACCTTGGAGCTGAGCATGGCACTGCGGCGGAAGAGATTGCGCACCTTGTTGCGGGCCTGCACGTTCTCGCTCACCCGCTCGGCTATGATGTCGCGTGCGCCGGCCAACGCCTCGTCGGCCGACTTCACGCCCTTCTCAGGGTTGACAAACTGCTCGGCCAGCTGCTCCAGATTGCAGGAGTACTGCTTCTGCAGCTCGTTGGCCAGGGGTTCCAGCCCACGTTCGATGGCCATGATGGCGCGGGTGCGGCGTTTGGGCTTGTAGGGGAGGTAGAGGTCTTCCAGCTCCGTCAGCGTGCGGGCGGAGATAATCTGCTTCTCCAGTTCGGGCGTCAGCTTGCCCTGCTCACGGATGGAAGTCAGGATGGTCTCGCGGCGTTTGTCTATCTCTTTCAGTTTCAAAAGAAGGTCGCGGATGGCGGTAATCTGTACTTCGTTAAGGCTTCCCGTCACCTCCTTGCGATAGCGGGCGATGAAGGGTACGGTGGCTCCTTGTTCCAGCAGTTCGATGGTCTTCTCCACCTGGCGTGTACCCAGATTCAGTTGTTCGGCGATGATAGTGGCGTAGTTCATGATAAGGAAGGTTTTAAAAAGAAGAGAGCCCGTTTTTTGGGCGGGCTCTCGAAGGGTTGGTCTATGAGAAGGTTACTTTTTGGTAATCTTCTGAGTGGAGACACCGTCGGTGGTGATGACGCGCACGAAGTAGACGCCGTTGGCAAGATTGCTCATGTCAATGGTGTTGGTGTTCTGCATGCTCATCACGGTGCGGCCGTTGATGTCAATCACGTTGACTTCCTGAATGCCTTGGGCTTCGATGTTCAGGATGCTGCTGACGGGGTTGGGATAGAGGGCCACGCGGGCGTTCTCAACCTCGGAGATGCTGGCGGTGTTGCCGGCAGTAATCTTGATGTCGTCAATGGCCAGCCAGAACATGTTGGTGACATTGTAATGGCGGAAGGCGATGTATACTTCCTGACCAGCGAATCCAGCGAGAGAACGGCTGTGCTTGACCCAAGTTTTGGCGGAAGTGCAGGTGCCGTCATAAATACTGTTGGTGAAGTCGGCAGCATTAGTACCAGTGGTGGAGACAAACACGCCGTAGTGTTCGGCATAGTCATTCTGGTCTTGGCTGTAGTCCCACCATTCGATAGTGGCACCTTCGGCGGGAATTCTAATCTTGGGAGTAATCATGTAGTTGTCAGGAGTGAGGGGACCAACATAGTTGACGTACGATTGCGATGTATAGGAACCGCTACCATTGTGGGATACATTGATAGACTCGGAAGAGTGCATCCAGTTGTAGCCGTCACCATCCTGGTCGATGAACTGCCAGCACTGGAGGTTGTCGCTGGCCTCGAAGCCGCAGCTCCAGGGGAGGTTCTGGGTCTCGCAGGAAATGATGTTGACAGTGGTGGTGGCGGTGGCGGACTCGCCATCATAGTTGGCGGTCAGGGTGACGGTGTGGTTGCCGCCAGTGGTGAAAGAGGTGCTGACGGTGTTGCCGGTGGCTGTGGCAGGGCTGCCGCCGTCGAAACTCCAGCTGTAGGTGGCTGCAGCAGGACCGACAGCCGTAAAGTTAAGGGTCTCGTTGGTTTGTCCATTAGTGGGACCGTTGATGGCAACAGAGAGGGCGGGAGCGGTGGCGCTGGTGGTGGTTCTAATCATCCAAGAGTAGACGAGGTCAGGGGCAACCTCATAGATGGGAGTCCAGGGGCTCGACATAGAAACAAGGCTGCCGTTGGGGTCGCCACTGAATTCGCTACCAGCTGCGGGATATTCGATGTCGGGGCTGTTGAACGTTATCCAAAGGTCTTTGTCGGGGTCGAGCTGGATACGGTCGTAGGGGATAAGGGTGTTATAGGCACCGGCAGTAACAGCATAGGTGTACTGGTAGAGCATGTCGTTGTTGGTGGGATCGACACCGGGGTTGGTCTGGTATACCGACAGGGTGAAGTGTCCATCGTTGCTAGAATAAACCTGGACGTTATCCAAGTAGTTGCGGTTGGCCATGAAGGCGGCAGGATATTTGGCTCCCCAATTGAAGGCGCCAGGGGTGTCGGTACCAATGTTCGAAGCATTCTGATTGGTAATGTCATAGCTCATGGTATTGTCCCAGTTCCACTCGATAACGTTCACGTCGAGGGTCTTGGTGGTGGTGCCGCTGGTGTTGGTCACTTCCAGGGTGACGGTGTAGGTGCCGGTGGCGGAGAAGGTGACGGTGATGTTGTCACCAGTGCCGGTGCTGGGGGTGGCGCCGGGGATGGTCCAGGTCACAGTGGAGACGGGGTCGATGCTGACATAAGAGGCGGTGAAGGTGGTGGGGATGTTTATCACAGCGGTAGAGAGGCCTTCGATTTCAACCACAGGGGGTTCACCGGCGGCGGGGCAGTTGCCAAGCAGGTTGTAGATGGCTGCCACAGAGGTGTTGGTGACAAATTGGCTGCCGTTCCAGTCGCAGACAGCGTAGGCGTCCTGATAGTAGCCGCTGGGGCAGATGAGGACGACCATGGGGTAGCCGGTCAGGCCGTAGAGGCTGGCAACACCGTCGTGGGATGCGATGGGGTAGGAGACACCAGCAGTCCAGTTGCCCTGGCTGCCGCTGCCGCCATAGATTAACGACGGGTCAGTGTCGGGGTCGCCTTCAACCCACAGGACACGCATCTCGTTGGTACCGTTGGGACCATAGTTCTGATAGAGGGTCTCCAGCACGTGGGCAGAGTGCAGACGCCAGCACCAGCTGCACCAAGTGGCGGAAATGTCGAGCAGCACATAGTAGCCCGAATCCAGCCAGTCCTGAAGTTGGAGGGTCTGGTTGTCAAGCGTAGTGAAGGTGAAATTGGTGGCCTGGCCAAAATCCAGAGACTTGGTTGCCATGGGTGCACCGGCTTCGCGCGGAGCGGTACGGAACTGTGCAAAGGATGCCGTGCTGACGAGCAGTGCTAGTGCAACTAATAAGAGTTTTTTCATAAAGATTTTTGCTGTCTTGTTATATGCCATCAGACTCCTCGGCTTTGATTGTTAGTTTTTTATGTGAATAATTATTGTTTGTACTCAAATATTCAAAGTGCAAAAATACATTTTTTTTTCCAATTATCATGGTTTTTTTCAAAAAAAAGTGTCGTGGGTCTTCCGCCCATCCTCTTCTGCAGCCTGTGGCTGTAGTATCTGCGGCGTAACACCGCTTTCGCTTTTCCTTGAATAATAGGAGTATTGGTTCAGGCTCATTGTAGGATTGCGAGCCTTAGAACGAACCTTGAACGAAGGCAGAACGAGCGAAGTGGTCCTTTGAGCGGCGCGTGGAGGGTCTTTTTTGGGGCAGAATGGGGCGCGAGAGGTGTGGCGCGGGAGAGGTCGCAGGGGCGGACTGCCGGGTGGGTGCCATAGTGGCGGGCGGGCGTTTTTTTTTCGGCTACAATAATACTAAAACATTTTTTTTTTCGTTATGTGCCAAAAAATACGTAATTTTGCAACTCGAAATAGAGTAATAATATGAAGAAATTAATTGTAGCTGTTGCCCTGCTTCTGATGGTGATTACCGTTAATGCACAGCAGGTTAGTTCGCGCGCCAAAGCCGTCAGGATGCTTGCCTATGCCCGCCCCGAATACCAGGTAAAAGATGTCAAAGTCTATGCCGACACCATGACGGTCTTCTCCTTGGCCGATTATCCCATCTACCCTTTGGGCAAGTGGAGCAGCGTGGAGCAGTTCATCACCAACAACCAGCTCCTTTGGTACCGCGAGAGCGGCTACAAGAACTTCTACGACACGATGACCGTGGCGGTGAACACCCTCAAACGTCTGGACGGCACCAACATCAATGTCTATCGCAGTATTTGGACCGACAAGCTGGAGATGGTGTATGCCAAGATTACCGACAGCGCGGTGGTGCTGGACAACGGTGTCCGTGTGGGCATGTCCAAGGAGGAGGTGTTCAAGGTGGTGTTCAAAAGCTACCCCAAGTCGTACACTACCGACATCAACGTGCTCAAGGTCATAGCCGGGGCTGCCGAGGTGGGTGAAATCTACACCTTCAAGGGCGGCAAGCTCCGCAATATAAAGATTGTCAGCAAATATAAATACTATTAATAGAGTTGAGGATTGAGGATTGAGGATTGAGAATTAGGCTGCCGCACTCGGACATTCTCAATTCTCAATTCTCATTTTTTTTATCACATGAGGAACATTGGTCTTTTCTTCGGGTCGTTCAACCCTGTGCATGTGGGGCATCTGATTATAGCGGAGGCCATGCTTTCGCACAGCAATCTCGACGAGGTGTGGTTTGTGGTGTCGCCCCAGAACCCGCTCAAAGAGCGCAAGACCCTTTTGGCCGACCAACAGCGGCTGGAGATGGTGCGGCGTGCCGTGCACGACAACTACAATATGCGCGCCAGCGATGTGGAGTTCCGCCTCCCCATCCCTTCCTACACGGTTCTCACCCTTGCCCATCTGGGGGAGCAGTATCGCGACAAGCAGTTCAGCCTCATCATGGGTTCCGACAACCTGGCCACCATCGAGCGGTGGCGCAACTGGGAGTTTATTCTCGAGCATTACCACATCTATGTCTACCCTCGTCCGGGGTATGACGATTGCGCGCATGCCAAGCACCCCAACGTCACTATGGTGGAGGTGCCGATGATGGATATTTCCTCTACATATATCCGCGAGCAGATACGTCAGGGGCACGATGTGCGTTACCTGCTCACCGAGCCGGTTTACGAATACCTCAGCGAGATGCACTTCTACGAGAAGTAGCCACCCCGCTTCTTTTGAGCCCGCTTTAGATAGCCTCGGTTAAAGGAGGGGTCTATTTAAGGGAACTTCTATAAATTGCCCCAGAGGGGCAAACTCTCAATAACCCCGCACGTAGTGTGGGGAAAATAAGCAACATAGAAACAGCGTCCCGGAGGGACGCGCTCTCAAAAACGAATTAATAGAACCTACCTTAATAGAAGTCTCCTATATTGTTTGATTCTCCACTTCGTTGTCGAGGTGCCACTGGCACTTCTTGGGTTAGGCCGAAGGGGTGCCGTGTGTGTCAGCAGGGTGGGGGAGAGGCAGGGCCTGCCGGGCGAGGGTTGAAAAAGATGGGGCGGCCTGAGTGTCAGGCTGCCCCGGATGGATAATGGATAAAGAATGTAAGAGGCGGATGGAATGTTATTGCGGGTTCTTGCGCGGGCGTCCTTTCTTCTTGGGGACGGCGGACTCGTCGGGGTTGGGCAGCGGTTTTTTGCGCGGGCGTCCTTTGTGTTTGGGGGCATTCTCCTCGGCCTGGGCTTTGGCTTTTTCCTCGGCTTCCATGCGGGCTAGCTCCTCGGGGGGTATTTCGGCGTTGGCGAAGATTTCGCTGTCGATGTCCATGAGCTCTTCGTCGGTGGGTTCGTCGGGGTCGAAGTCGTCATATTCGTTGTTGGAGATGTAGCTGTCCTCCTCGGTGATGTCGTCGCTGAAAGCTTCGGACAGCTCTTCGCCGAGAGCACTGAGGGAGCCATGGGCGTTGGCAATCTTCTTTTTGGCGTTGTCGAATTCGTCGTCGTAGTTACCGTGTCGGACCACCCGTTCGGTGTGGGGGTTGTTTTCGTCGTCTTTGTCAAGGGCTTCTTGGATGGGTGTCAGTTCGTGTTCGGAGGAGTCGACCTCTTCGTCGAAGTAGTCCTTGTCCATGTCGTCGTCGGTATAGGTGGTGTCGATTTTGACGTCGAATTTTATCATATACATGGTGTCGTCGGTCTCAAGAGGAACGACAAAGATTATGTCGCCGTTGGGCTTTTCGAATCGTTGTAGGTAGTCGTTGTAGCCGTCGGGATAGGTTTCTTTGAACAATTCCTTGAGTTGGTCAGATAGGTTTTTGTAGCTGACAATCAGGTTTTTCTTACGTGTTCTAGCAGGTCTCATGAGGTTTGTAATTTTGTGCAAGTATAACAACTTTATTTCATTCGGAGACATTTTTTTTTATAAAAAGTTATCAACATAGTGTAACAGTGCCTTCTTAGATGGTTTAGGAGTGACTGCTTTTCGTGCCGTCTTTTTAGCGGGTTTCAATAATTCACCTTTTGGAGGAAGCGGATAGGCAAGTTCTTGTTGTTTGCAAAAAAAAGTGTACTTTTGTAGTTGAAAACGTGAGGGTGTTTTTTGTATATATGTTTGCCTGATAGTGCATTATATTATTTATTATCATAATAAAAATCGCATACTATGTGTGGAATAGTTGGATACATCGGGGATCAGCAGGCCTATCCCATCTTGATTAAAGGTCTGCATCGTTTGGAATACCGTGGTTATGACAGTGCCGGAGTGTCGCTGATTAATGACAAGGGCGGCTTGGTGGTGTATAAGGCCAAGGGCAAGGTCTCGGCTTTGGAGGCCAGTGTGGAAGGCAAGGATGTGAGCGGTACGATAGGCATAGCCCACACCCGTTGGGCCACCCACGGGGAACCGAATGCCACCAATGCCCACCCGCATTACTCGCAGTCGAAGAACCTGACGTTGGTGCATAACGGCATCATCGAGAACTACAAGGCGTTGCGTGCCGAGCTGGAGAAGAACGGCATAACCTTCTGCAGCGAGACTGACACAGAGGTGTTGGTGCAGCTGGTGGAGTATATGATGAACAGCCACCATTGCGACCTCTATACCGCCGTGCAGCTGGCATTGAAGAATGTGGTAGGTGCTTACGCCATCGCCATCTTGGAGAAGAGCCACCCTGACCAGTTGGTGTGCGCGCGCAAGGGCAGCCCGCTGATTGTGGGCGTGGGTACTAGTGCCACCGGGCGCAAGGAGTTTTTTCTGGGTTCCGACGCAACCCCTATCATCGAGTACACCAAGGATGTGGTTTACCTGAAAGATGAGGAGATAGCCATCATGGACCGCGCGGGACGGCTGGAGATAAGCAATCTCGCCAACGTGAAGCAGACACCGCAGCTGGTGAGGTTGCAGATGAACCTCGACGAGTTGGAAAAGGGCGGTTATCCCCATTTCATGCTCAAGGAGATTTGGGAGCAGCCCAACGCCCTCCGCACCTGCATCCGCGGCCGCCTGAATATGGCCGACAAAGACGTGCTGCTGAGCGGCATTATCGACCATAAGGAGAAGTTTGTCAACTGCAAGCGCATCATCATCTGCGCCTGCGGCACCTCGTGGCACTCCGCCCTGATTGGTAAATATTTCATTGAGGAGGCCTGCCAGATACCTGTGGAGGTGGAGTACGCCTCGGAGTTCCGCTACCGCAATCCTGTCATCACGCCCGACGACGTGGTCATCGCTGTGTCGCAGTCGGGCGAGACGGCCGACACGCTGGCTGCCGTGCAGCTGGCCAAGAGCAAGGGAGCCTTCCTTTACGGCATTTGCAATGTGATAGGCTCCTCCATCCCGCGTGCCACCGACAGCGGCACCTATCTGCATGTGGGGCCCGAAATCGGTGTGGCTTCCACCAAGGCATTCACCGGCCAGGTGCTGACGCTCTCTCTGCTGGGTCTGGCCATTGCCAAGGAGAAGAAGACCTTGTCGGACGATATGTTCCACATGCTGGTGGAAGAACTGCAGAAGATACCCGATAAGATACAGTGGACGTTGGAGCATAACAAAGACATTGAGAAGTATGCCAAGACCTTCACCTATTGTAAGAACTTCATCTATCTGGGACGTGGCTACAACTATCCCGTGGCTTTGGAAGGCGCATTGAAGCTGAAGGAAATCAGCTACATCCACGCCGAGGGTTATCCGGCTGCCGAAATGAAGCACGGTCCCATCGCCCTCATTGACGAGGAGATGCCCGTGGTGGTGGTCGCCCCCAAGCATGGCATGTACGACAAGATTGTGAGCAACATACAGGAAGTGAAGTCGCGCAAGGGCAAGATTATCTCAGTGGTGACCGAAGGCGATACTGTGGTGCGCGAGATGAGCGACTACTATTTCACCATTCCCGACACCCGCGACTGCTTCGTACCCCTGCTGGCTGTGATACCGTTGCAGCTGCTCAGTTACTATGTGGCCATAGCCAAGGGCCGCAATGTGGACCAGCCGAGGAATCTGGCCAAGAGCGTGACCGTGGAATAAGGCATGAAGTAAGAAGTAAGAGCTAAGAGTTAAGAAGTGGACATTGCGGATCCTGACCAACAGGCCGTCATAGATATTGACAAAGGGCGGCACTTGGTGCTTGCACCGCCCGGTTGCGGCAAGACGTTTATTCTTGCCGAGCGGGTGATAAGGGCTCATGCCCATGGGGTGGAGTATGGCGACATGATGTGCCTCACTTTCACCAACCGTGCCAGCCGTGCCATGCGTGAGCGCATCAGCGAGCGCACTCACAATCCGGTGCCTGCCGACTTGTTCGTGGGCAATGTGCACCGCTTTTGCTCCAACTACCTCTTCGGACAGCAGAAGGTGCCCAAGAACAGTGCGGTGATTGACGATTTGGACTCGGAGAGCATCATCTGCAATCTGGCGCGCCTCGACCCCCGGGAGGATCATTCTCGCTTTGCCTCCAACATAGTAGACCTGCAACATGCCCTCTCGCAACGGCAGTCGGGTATGCCGAAAGAGCTGATAGTCCATGCCGACAAGCTGGACGAGGCCGACTCGCCCAACGGCCAGCGCAAGGTGGAGGTGGCAAACCTATACGCCAAGAGCAAGGAGGAGGACTGCCTGCTGGATTTCGAGGACCTTTTGGAGAAGACCTATCTGTATGCCTCGCAGGACGAGGGCCGACACCGCTACAAGTGGATACAGGTGGACGAGGTGCAAGACCTCAGCTCGCTGCAGTTTGCCATCATCGACCTTTTTGCTGCCGAGGATGCCACGATAGTGTATCTGGGCGACGAACAGCAGGCCATCTTCTCGTTTGTGGGTGCCAAAGTCGAAGCACTGGAGCAACTGAAACGGCACTGCGGGGCAAATCTGCACCGCTTGGGCACCAACCATCGCTCGCCGAGATACCTGTTGGAAGTGTTTAACCGCTATGCTTCGAGCGAGCTGGGCATCGACCCCGACCTGCTGCCGTCTACCGACGACCGACAGGAGGCACAGCCTCATGACCGCTGCCTTTTCCGTGCCTGCTACCAAGATAGGGAACGCTTCTATCATCTGGACGACCTGCACTGCCCTTATGACGGGCAGTCCTGTAAGCACTGCACACGCCCGGTGGCCGACGAGAGCCGTCTGGCGGTGAGCCTCGCCCGCCGCTATGCCGAGATGGAGCCCGGCGGGAGGGTGGCGGTGATAGTGCCGACCAATGCCGATGCCGACCGCATCAGCCGTGCCTTCGGCGACACCCCCCATTTCAAGATTTCGGGGCGCGACATCTTCTCCACCCCCACGGTGCAGCTGCTGATGTCGCACCTCAACGTGGTGGCCAACGAGACCTGCTTCATCGCCTGGGCGCGCCTGTTGCACCATCTGCACATCTTCGAAGAGTATGCCGCGGCCCGCAACCTGGTGCGCGAGTTGAGGAGCCGTGCCATTTCGCCCACCGACCTGCTGATGTACGACGGCGACACCTATCTCCAGCAGTTTGTGAAGGCCCTGGACCATGAGGAGGTGGTGCTTTTCGACACCGAAACCACAGGACTGGACGTCTTCAATGACGACATCATCCAGATTGCCGCGGTGAAGATAAGGCAGGGACGGTACGTGGAAGGCTCCGACTTCAACATCATCATAGAGACATCCAAGGAGATTCCCCCCACCGTGGGAGGGCACGACAACCCCATGCTGAGCGTCTACCTCGACAGCGAGCGGCTGAGCCGTGAGGAGGGTCTGCGCCGCTTTCTCACCTATAGTGCCGGGGCTGTGCTTATCGGCCACAATGTGGAGTTTGACTTCAATATTCTGGACTTCAACGTGCGTCGCACCTTCTCGGCCTCGCTGGGTCATAGGCAGCGGTTCGACACGCTGAAGGTTGCCCGCCTTGTCGAGCCAAGGCTGCGGGTGTATAAGCTGGAGAAACTGTTGGAGACGCTGCATCTGGAAGGCTCCAACTCGCACAATGCCATTGACGACGTGAAGGCCACCCTGTCGTTGCTGAACTATTGTCGCCGCAAGTGCGACGAGTGCCTCCCCCGCCAGCAGGAGCTGCTGGCCCGGCCTGAGATGCGGGGCTTGTCGGCACGTTTCAAGGAACTGTACCAGCCTTTCTTCGTCCACAGCTACCAGCGGCTGTATGCCCGGCCGGAAGTGGCACTCACCGACGAGGTGAGCGACTACGGCGACGGAAGCGTGCGGGTGGTGCTGGTGGAGGAACTGCAAATTATGTACCAACGGCTGCTGGCGCAGGGCGTGGTGGAACCGGTAGAGAAGTGGCAGCACATCGTGGACTATCTGGCGATGGACATGGTGGACGTAGGGCTGGCTCCCACATTGCATGAGCAGCTCGACCGCTACCTCCCCGAAATCAACACCCTCCGCGAGTCGGACCTCTGCGGCAGCGTGAGTATGCGGCAGCTGAGGCGCGAACGCTTTTTCATAGCTACCGCCCATAAGGCCAAGGGGTTGGAGTTTGAGAGTGTGGTACTGTTCAACGCAGCCGAAGGGGCCTATCCGTTTTATTTCAATCTGAAAGACAAGAACGAGGAGCGTATCCGCGAGGATGCGCGCCGTTTTTATGTGGCCCTCTCAAGGGCCAAGCGACATTTGTGCATCACCTATTCGGATGTCAACAGCCGAGGCTTCGCCAACAAACTCACGCCTTTTATGGCAGCGGTTATCGACCTCTTTGCCTGCTATGCTTTTGACTCCGAGAAAGGAAAACTAGATATACTGTGATATGCTGTTAACAGAACTCTATAGCCAGTCCAAGATAGTAGAACAGCTGGAGAAAGAGCTGGAGGCAGGGAAAGACCGCCTCCATGTCAACGGGCTGACGGGCTCGCTGCCCGCCGTCGTGGCCGCCTCCCTGGCAGTTCAGAATCCGGATAAGAGCCAGCTGCTCATCGCCGGTAACAAGGAGGAGGCCTATTACCTCCTGAACGATTTGGAAACCCTGTTGGAAGAGGGCGATGCCGAGGTGGAGCAGAAGCGTGTGCTGCTGTTCCCTCCCTCGTACCGCAAGATGGGCAGGTCGCATGGGCCGTTAGACACGAAGAACCCCGACCAGCCGATAGCTGTGCAGGACGATGGCGGCGACCTGTTTGCCACCGACAATGCCAATGTGATGCAGCGTAGCGAGGTGGTGAAACAGCTCAACTCGGGCCGCCCCATGCTGGTGGTCACCTTCCCCGAGGCCTTGGCCGAGAAGGTGGTGTCGAGCCGCACGCTGACCCGCAACACGCTGCGAATCGTCAAGGGAACTAAGGTGGACATGGACTTTGTGATGGATGTGCTGCAAGAGTACGGCTTCGAGCGGGTGGACTTCGTGGTCGAGCCGGGGCAGTATGCCGTACGTGGCGGCATCATCGATGTGTTCTCTTTCGCCAACGACCATCCTTACCGTATTGAGTTCTTCGACGATGCGGTCGACTCGTTGCGCACCTTCGACCCCGTCACCCAGCTCTCGTTGAAGCATTACGACCAAATCAGCGTGCTGCCCAATATGGAGCGGCGTGCCGAGGACGTGCTCACGGTGGAGGAGAAGGTGCCGCTGCCAAGCTATTTTGGGAGCAACGACATCGTGTGGGTGCAAGGGCTTATGTTCGTGTGCGAGGGCGTAGAATCGCTGTTTGCCAAGGTGGGGCGTGACGAGACGTACTACTGCTCTGCCAACGAGTTCCTGCGTTCGCTGCTGCGGTGCCGCATCATTGAGCAGGGCAACAGCACCTACTTCACCAAGGCCCAGGTGCTGGAGACCCACTCCACCCCGCAGCCGGTCTTCAACAAGCAGTTTGACATGCTCATCGGCACCCTGGGACAGTATCGCGACCGCGGGTACCGGATGCTTATCACCGTGGCCAACGAGCAGCAGCAACGTCGCCTGACCAAGGTTTTTGCCAATGCCGACAACACCTTCGACCCTATCGCTATTGCCAACGGCAAGGGCATTGGCAACGGCAAACCCTTCTCGAATATCGAATTCCTCGACTTCCAGCTCAACCACGGCTTTGTCGACGACGACGAGAAGGTGCTCTGCTTCACCGACCATGAGATATTCGAGCGTTACCATAAATACACCGTGCGCGACCTGCGGGACGAGCATCAGGCCCTCACCCTGAAAGAGCTTTTCGAACTCAAGCCTGGCGACTACGTCACCCATATCGACTACGGCGTGGGCCGCTTCAGCGGGTTGGAGAAGATTACCACCAACGGGCATACGCAGGAGGTGATACGCCTCATATACAAGAACAACGACACCCTCTATATCAGCATCCACGGTCTGCACAAGATTAGCCGCTATGTGGGCAAGGAGGGCACCACGCCTACCCTCAACCGGCTGGGCAGCAACACCTGGCAGGTGCTGAAGCAGAAGACCAAGAAGCAGGTCAAGGACATCGCCAAGGACCTCATCGCCCTCTATGCCAAGCGTAAGGCTTCCAAGGGCTATGCCTTCAGTGCCGACAGCTACCTGCAGGAGCAGCTCGAAGCCTCGTTCTTCTACGAAGATACCCCCGACCAGCTCAAGGCCACGCAGGATGTGAAGCACGACATGGAGGACACCGCCCCCATGGACCGCCTGGTGTGCGGCGACGTGGGGTTCGGCAAGACCGAGGTGGCCATTCGTGCCGCCTTCAAGGCGGTGTGCGACTCGAAGCAGGTGGCCGTCTTGGTGCCCAACACCATCCTCGCCTTCCAGCACTACAACACCTTCAAGGAACGCCTCAGCGGTCTGCCGGTGAATGTGGACTACCTCAACCGTTTCCGCACCACCAAGGAGAAGAACGAGATATACAGCAAGGTGGCAGAGGGCCGCATCGACATTCTCATCGGCACTCATGCCATCACCAACAAGAACCTCCACTTCAAAGACCTCGGCCTTCTTATCATCGACGAGGAGCAGAAGTTCGGGGTCAGTGCCAAAGAGAAGCTGCGCGAGATGAAGGTCAATGTCGACTGCCTCACGCTCACCGCCACCCCCATCCCGCGCACTTTGCAGTTCTCGCTTATGGGGGCACGCGACCTCAGCGTCATCCGCACCGCGCCACCCAACCGGCAGCCCATACAGACCGAGCTCTGCAACTTCGACGAAGAGGTGATACGCGATGCCATCCGTTTCGAGATGAGCCGAGGTGGCCAGACCTTCTTCATCAGCAACCGGGTGGAGAACTTGCCTGAAATGGCCGGGTTGGTCAGCCGTCTGGTGCCCGACGCACGGGTAGCCATGGCCCACGGTCAGATGGACGGCAAGCAGGTGGAAGCGACCATGATGCAGTTTCTCGAAGGCGAAGTGGATGTGCTGGTGTCTACCGCCATTGTGGAGAACGGATTAGATATACCCAATGCCAACACCATGATTATCAATAATGCGCAGAACTTCGGCCTGAGCGACCTCCATCAGATGCGCGGACGTGTGGGCCGCAGCAACAAGAAGGCCTTCTGCTATATGCTCATACCTTCATATAGCATCCTTACCGAAGATGCGCAGAAGCGGCTCAAGGCTATCGAAGAGTTCAGTAGCATAGGCAGCGGCTTGAATATCGCCATGCGTGACCTCGACATCCGCGGAGCCGGCAACATCCTGGGTGCCGAGCAGAGCGGCTTTATCAGCGACATTGGCTACGACATGTACCACAAGATACTCAACGAAGCCATAGAAGAGCTGAAGGAGACCGACTTCAAGGAGCTCTTCCAGCAGGAGGCCGAGGAGAACAAGGAGTATGTACGCGATTGTGTCATCGAGACCGACCTCGAAGTACTCCTGCCCGACGACTATGTCACCAGCGTCAGCGAGCGACTGTTGCTATACAAAGAACTCAATGACCTCTCCACCGAGGAAGAACTCGACCGCTACCGCGAACGGCTCATCGACCGTTTCGGTCCCATTCCGCAACCCACCCAGGAACTTGTTAGGACCATCACAATGCGCCGCATGGCCAAAGAGTTCGGCATTGAAAAACTGGTACTCAAACAGAAGAAGATGGTCTGCCACTTCTCCTCAAATCAGGACAACCCCTTCTACCGCTCATCCAATTTCGCCAGGCTGATACGTTATGCTCAGAACCATCCGCAAGAAGTGCATCTTCGCGAAACACCCGACCGCCTAACCTTAGTCTTCGACAACGTTCCCAGCATTCAAAAGGCGATTGAGTGCGTCGGTTTGTTGATGGGCGAAGCGAATGCTTAGGAGCGTGTTCGATAGAGTGTTGGAGAGGCAAACCCTCGTGTTCGTCTTTTGCCCGAAGTAAAAGTCTGTCGGTTAGCGTGCTGCGACTGTCGGGCAGGATGAGCGACAAAAAAAACGCGGCTGATGTAGTTTTTTTCAAAGTTATTACGTTCTTATAGGCGAAATGTAATGATGATTAATAGAGCAGGTCCTTTCGAAGAATTATTGCACCGTTATCGCGGTCTGCTGTTCACCCTCTGTAGCCGGTTTCGGCATAGGGGGTTGGATACAGAAGACCTTATGCAGGAGGCGATGATTGCCCTCTGGCGCAACCGCGAGCGGCTGCTGGCTCTCGAAAGTGTGCAACAGGCCGCATTAACTTGGAAGGTGGCGCGCAACGCGGTAATTGATGCCCTTCGCCGTATTGAAGATACCGACGCGTTGCCCGAATCATACGACGAGGTTGATGAAGACCGTAGTCTGATAAAAGAGTTACATGAACAGATTGACCGACTGGGCGAACCCGACCGCACGATTGTGCGCATGCAGCTAGAAGGCTATAGCTACGAGGAGATAGGCGAGCGGCTGGAGATGTCGGAAAAGAATGTGAGCGTAAGACTGGTGAGGGCGAAAGAAAAATTGAAAAAGATGATGGGGGTGAAGGATTGACCCATCCCTGACAAAAAGAAATATGGTTATGAACGAACAACGATTTGAGGAATTATGGAGCCTGGCAGAGGCCGAAGGCTATGCCACGAAGCTTGCTGCAGAATATCCCGCCTGGCGCAATAAGAAGCGTCGCACGATGGGCATGGTGGCGGGGTTGGCACTGGTGATTGCCGTGGCCACTCCTGCTATGATACCGAACAATACTATGGGTGAGGCTTATTATTCCAAAGTATACTGCAATCGCACTGGTACGACCGACCAACATTGGGTTGGCTTGGCAGACGAACTGCTTATTGGTTAGAATGATTTATTTTGAATGTATATGAAACGTCTATTACTGCTAGTCATACTGCTGCCGTCGGTGCTTGTCGTGGGGTGCCATCACAAGGTGGAACAGACACAGGAAGGTGCTCTCTACAAACGCTACGCTGCACGTACCGACATGACTGTGGCACAGGTGTGCGACTTCAAACTCTGCGACACCGTGTTCGTTGATGTGGTACTGCTGCAGGCCGACGATGAGGAGTCGTGGCAGCGAATGGTGGAAGAATTTGCCATCCGCGACACGGCGGGTGTCACCAGCTGGTTGGGCGACATAGAAAATCCTGCCCTCCGTGTGGAATGGAACGGGCAGCCGGTGGTGCGTGTTGCGGCGTCGCATGAGAAACGCTCCGTCGGGCTTTACCGTATCGACACCGAAACCCAGTATGATGCCCTGCTGGATTACCAGCTCAACAATCTCCATTAACAATAAAAAAAACAAGTACTAATATGAAGACTATCTCGAAGGTTTTTGCCACTTTGGCAGTTGTGTTATGCTTCGCCTCATGCGAGAAAAACAATATACCCGAAGAGTCGGGCCATGAGCGCGAAATATTTTATTCCGTATCTGAAATATCCGTCATGCCCAGTTTTTCGGGCACCACTACTCACCTTGCCACCGAGGCCGAATGGGATGCGCTGCTCGACCGTTTCTGCGACATGACGAGCAGCGGCGAGCAGGTGACATTCTGTAACACCCACCCGTCAGACGGTAACAAGGCCAAGGCAACAGGCTCGAATACTCCCAATACCATCTCCACCACAAATCGCAACGAGCTGAAGGCCTGGATGAAGGAAATGGAAAAAGCGGGCAAGACGGTCAACGTCACCTATAATAATGGCACATGGAACGGCAGAGCCTACGCATGCTTCAACCCGCAGACAGAAACAGTCGAGGACACGACCTGCACAGGCTCGTTTGTCTTTACAAGCATTCCCGTCATGGGCGAACCCGTATCGGGAATGGTGTGGGCATTGCGGACAAGCACCGGCGACACCCTTATCCTCACCATCCAGGGGATGATGCTGCTGAACGAAAACGACGACCTCGCGGCACTGCTTGACGGATATGAAGTGACGCTTAGTGGCACACTCAGCTCCCATACAGATATTAATGGTACCGTATTTTTCACCATAGAACTCAATACAATTGATGGTAATATAATAATAATAGAGGGCGATGCGCAATTTGAAAAAAAATCACACCTCATGTAGTTTTTTGTCCTCGAATTACGTTCTTATATGCGGAAAAAGTTTTGAAACAATTTAATCAACAAAAATCACTAATAATCAAAAACATTTAAACAAATGAAGAAAAACATCTTTTTCGTCGCTGTCGCAGCATTCGTACTTTGCATGGTCTCTTGTAAGAAAGAAGAAATCGCCCCTATCAACCCTAACATCAATGGTGGCGAAGTGAGCACCAACGCCCGTGTGAAGAGTACCTCCGACCTTCACAACACCGACTGGACTTGCAGCATGACTTTCAACCAGATTCTTTTCATACTCGGTGTTGACACCACTTGCATTCCTGAGCTCGATAGCGAGACCTATGACCTCGGTCTGAACTTCGACGGCACCCTCGCCCACTTCTCTTTCCCCGAGAATATCGAAGCCTATGGTTTGAACGCAGACGAAACCGCAATGACTCAAATATTCGGCCTCGATTACCAGTACTCCTATGATGGCACCACTCACACTGGTTACTTCATCGGCACCACCGAGGATGAGAATGGCAACGATGTTCCTACTCGGCTTCAGTTTGTCTACAACGACACCACCGATGTCATCACTTTCAATTTGGAACTGTACTACGTGTACTACGCTTGCGAGACTCCTGATGATGCCGACACCACCACCATCACCTTCCCCCTCAACTTCTTCCGCAACGAATAAATCGTATCGAACCATAAAAAAGCCCGCATTCGTGCGGGCTTTTTTCATTTCCCCATCTGCACGGTCTTCCCCATTTTGGCGATATATCCCGTGTTTCTTGTCCTGACATCGTTGAGTTTATAGAATCCACTAATGTTTGAAGCCGATATTGCTTACTTCAATCACACACCATGCCTTCGTCGTGTCTTCGCTTCCGAAGGCGGAGGAAGGATGAAGTCAGACACTGAGCATAGTCCCACTACCATTAAACAACCCGACTAAAGACTAGGGAAGAGGGAGTAAGAGCATATGGCTAAAGTCGGCTCGGTATGCTTGAGAATACATGCCTGATTTCACTTGTCAAACTTTAGTTCATAACATGGTATTTCGCAATGCTTTAATTGCTATATGATCCGTTAGCACCTCTCTTTTCGCTGAACAAAGAAACAATTTTTTTGATGGGGACACAATAAAAAATACTTTTCTTTGTTATTGAGAACGATTATGCATCCGCCCCTTATGCGGGGTGCATGCAAGAAAACAAGATAATACGATACAAAATAGAAACATATTTAAAAGCTTTTTTATTATGAAGAAACTGTTTTTATTATGCGCCTTCGCCTTTTTGACGATGGGTGCGGTGAATGCACAGGAAAAGAAAGCAGACGAGGCCGACAACCAGCATGGCCCAAAGATTGTTTTTGCTGAAAGAGAACACAATTACGGTACCATCCAAAAGGGAGGCGACGGCAATTGCGCTTTCACTTTCACCAACACTGGCGACGAACCCCTGATTCTCTCCAGCGTGCGTGCCAGCTGTGGCTGCACGACCCCCAAGTGGACCCAGAAGCCCATCATGCCTGGCAAGACCGGCGAAGTGGGTGTGCGTTACAACACCAACAACCCTGGCGGCTTCACTAAGACAGTCACCATCACCTCCAACGCTGTCAACGAACCCCGCGTGGTTGTGAAAATTAAGGGCAATGTGGTGAACCCCAATTAAATTGAGAACTGAGAATTAAGAATTGAGAATTGGCTGACACAAACAGGCAGTTCTCAATTCTCATTCTTCGAATCTCAATTCATAAATCTCAATTCTCAAATCGCAATTTAAATTATGCCAAGTATTTCAAAGAAGGGTACCGAACTGCCGCAGTCGGCTATCCGTAAGCTTGTTCCTTTTGCCGATGCTGCCAAGGAACGCGGAATCCATGTCTACCACCTTAATATCGGACAGCCCGACATCGAGACTCCCAAGGGGGCCTTGAAGGCTTTGGCTGAGACTGCCCGCGAGCTTCCCGCAAGCCACGGTGTGCTGGAATACAGCCATTCGGCTGGCATACCCACCTACCGACGCGCTCTGTGTAACTACTATCACCGCCACGGTATCGATGTCACCCCCAACCAGATTATTGTCACTACTGGTGGCAGCGAGGCTCTTCAGATGGCCTTCACCGTCTGCCTCAACCCCGGCGACGAAATCATCATCCCTGAGCCTTATTACACCAACTACAACACCTTTGCCAAACTATGCGATGCCAAGATTGTCACCATTCCCAGTGACATCAAGACTGGTTTCGCGCTGCCTCCCATCGAGGACTTTGAGAAGGCTATCACCCCGCGCACCCGCGCCATCATGATTTGCAATCCCAACAACCCCACCGGTTACCTCTATACCCATGAGGAACTGCTGAAAGTGGCTGGTTTGGTGAAGAAATACGACCTCTACCTTTTTGCTGACGAGGTGTACCGCGAGTTCTGCTATGATGGTCACAAGCATTTCAGCGTCATGCAGCTCGAAGGTTTGGAGCGCAACACAATCCTGTTCGACTCTGTGTCGAAACGCTACAGTGCCTGTGGCGCCCGTGTAGGCTGCATGGTGACCCGCAACAGCGAGGTCTACGCCATTGCCATGCGCCTGGCACAGGCCCGTCTCTCGCCCCCCAGTTTCGGTCAGATTTTTGCTGAGGCTGCCGTCGACACTCCCCAGGAGTATTTCGACAAGGTACAGGCCGAGTATGTGGCTCGCCGCAACGTGGTGGTCGAGGGTATCAATAAGATTCCCGGCTGCTTCTGCCCTATGCCTAAGGGTGCGTTCTATACAGTCATCGACCTGCCGATTGACGACAGCGACAAGTTCTGTCAGTGGCTGCTCACCGACTTCTCCTACGAGGGTGCCACGGTGATGCTCGCCCCCGCCACCGGTTTCTATGTCGACCCAGAGCGTGGCCGTCATCAGGCTCGTATCACCTACTGTATCTGCATCGAGGACCTCAAGAAGGCCATGAAATGCCTCGAAGAGGCTCTGAAGGTCTACCCCGGAAGAATCTAGATATAACATACGGTAAAAACTAAAAGGTAAAAACTAAAAAGTTGTCACCATACCTTTTAGTTTTTACCTTTTAGCTTTTTTGCTCTGGTATAAAGTATGACTGTTCTTTGCCAAGTAATTTCAAGGCCGCGTCTCTTCGAGACGTTGAATAGTAGGGTGTTTTTCGGCCCCACACTGCGAAACCTAACGGTTTATCATATGGGACTATTGGAATTCAGCCTTTCCGAGGCTGTTGGAAAAGCGGTCTATTACCAAAACTAGAGCCTTATTATTTTTGACCCGATGAGAGAGATTCTGATAACAATGGGAAAAGGGACGGCCCTGCTGGTCGCGCTGGTGGCGGCCTATCTGCTGCTGGGCGTGGCGGCATGGCTGGTGCCCGATGCGCCGGTGCGTCGGCATGTGGAGCAGACCATCGCCTACGGCGACATGGGTGAGGACTATCCCAGGGCAATTGTCCGCGAACGTCTCTACGAAGGAGACCCCTATACGATGGATAACTTCACCGACGCCCTGATACTGAACCAAGCGGTGAGCCTACGCAGCGAGGGGTTGAAGGGCATACTACTGCTGCCCCGACACGACGAGGGCATGGTCCAGAGCGAAAGTCTGCGCCATCTGTTGGCAGGGGCCGAAGGGGGATGGACTTCCCATTATGCTCGTTATTGGCATGGTACCACCTTCGTGGCGCGTCTGCTGCTGGCCCTCACTTCTTATTCGGGCATCCGCTACATGCTCTACCTTTTCTCATCGCTGTTGCTGCTGTGGTGCTTGATGAGGCTGTGGCGTACAGTGGGCAAGCCCCAAGCACTGATACTGGCTTTCTCATTGCTGGCGGTGAATGTGTTTGTCATGCAGTTCTCGTTGCAGTTCGTGCCTGTGCTGCTGCTGGCTGTGGGCGGCATCTTGTGGCTCTCCTATCATCCGACCTGGGATTGTGGGTTGATGATGCTGGCTATAGGCTCGCTGACATCGTTTCTGGATCTCATCACAGTGCCTACCATCACCCTTGGTCTGCCGTTGGTGGTGTGGGTGGCCATGCATCATGAGGAGCGTGTGGGGAAACAGCTTTGGACGCTCATTCGGCTGGGGCTGTGCTGGATGGCAGGCTATGCGCTCACTTGGCTTGCCAAATGGGGCATCGCCACCTTGTTCACCAGCGAGAACATCTTTGCCAACGCCTATGCGCAGAGCATATATTGGTCGGAAGGCGGCAGGTCGTTTATCAGCCAAGCCCTTACTGACAATCTGGCCATGCTGCATTGGCGGTGGATATTAGCGGCCTTTTTGGCCTTGCTGCTGGCTGCGGTGTGGCACCCCCGTCCACAGGGGTGGAAAGAGGCATTGTGCTACCTCCTGCTGGCGTTGATTCCCTTTGGCTATTATGTGGTCATGGCCCATCCGGCAGTGAATCATGCATGGTTCAACTATCGTGCGTTGGTGGTGGCTGTGGCTGCGCTGCTGATGGCCGTCGCCGCCATGGTGGACTGGCAGAAAACCTGCGGTGTCTTCAAGAAGTTATCAAAATCAAAGTGATATGGATAGGGCGGAACGACGAACCCAAGTAATACAGGCCTGCATCGCGCAGCAGGAGCATATCGCCGCTGTGGCCAAGCAGGAGATGGACTCGGCACAGCAGCAGAGCAACGACTATGGTGCCAATGTAGACCGCTACGACAGCTACCGCACCAAGATGATGCGCAACCGCGACATGTATGCCCGCCAGTACAGCAATGCCCAGACGGGTGTGCGCTATCTGCAGGATTTGCAGAGGCTACAACCGTTTGACACCGTGGAACACGGTGCCTGTGTCGTCACCGACCGCCAGCGGTTCTTCCTTTCCATTGGTGCCGGAAAGTTCATGGTGGGTAGCGAGGTGTGGTTCGCCATCAGTGCCCAAACCCCTGTCTATATGGCTCTCAAAGGGTGTGAGGTGGGGGACACCATTGTCTTCAATGGTCAGAAGCAGACCGTGCTGGAGCTCTTCTAGCGTTTTTTAGAAAAGGGGTTGCCAGAGGAGATGTCGTATTGTGCTGCCGCCAGCAACATTTGGAAGCCAAGGATAAAGGGTAGCACAGCCACCATGATGGTGCCTGTTGGGGCGGGTAGGCCGATGCTGGCATAGTGTACCCATTCACAGATGCCGAATATCAGGCCAAAAAGGAAACAGGGAAGCCCTGCCAGCAGGTAGAGCGAGCAGATATTGAAGTCGAAAACAAAGTAGCTCAGGTGCAGTCGCCGCAGCCATGCCGCAATCAGCTTGGGCGGGAATGAGAAAAGGGTCTTCCCGATGCTGAGGTTCGACTTCTCCGCACCATAAATGGCGGGCATCGGCACCTCGCTGATGCGTGCACCGGTGTAATGCATCTCAATCAGCATCGAGCTTTCAAAGAAAAAACGGTCGGCGACGCGGGCTAATACCATCTGCTGCAGGGTGGAGGTGCGGATGGCGAAGAATCCGTTGACAGGGTCGCTGATGTCCCAATAGCCCGAGGAGGCCTTCACCATGAAGCCTATGCCCATGTTGCCCATGCGGCGGATGGCGGGCATGTGTTGCAGCATTTGGCGGTCGAAGAGGCGGTTGCCCTTGGCAAAATCGGCATCGGCCAGGGCTTCCACCAGCGGTGCAATATAGGTGGGGTCCATCTGTCCGTCGCCGTCGAGCTTCACCACCACGTCGGCACCAGCCTCCATCGCCTTCCGAAAGGCACTCTTCATGGCGCCTCCCACACCGCAGTTCTTGTCATGATGCAGCGGGATGATGCGCGGGTCGGAGCTGGCAAGGGAATCCACCAGTGCGGGTGTCGCGTCGGGCGAGCCGTCGTCCACCAGCAGTATGGTGTCGATAAAGTCGGGTATTCCAGCAACCACCTGCTCCAGGTGCTGTGCCACCTTGTAGCAGGGAATGGCCACTGCGATATTGAAATTGTCGTACATGCTGGTTGGTTAAAGGGTTTCTTGGTTCAATGTGTTGGTGATCTCCTCTTTCAGCTCGCCCCAGCGGAGGAAGCGGTGGCCGCTGTGGTCCTTCCACACCACGCTGCCGTAGTTGGGGAACAGCGTCAGCAGCGGACGGTGGTCGCCCAGCAGTTCATCGTCGGTGCTGAGGGCGAAATGGAGCTGTGCTGTGCGGGGCTTCAGCTGTTGGAATACTTTATGGTCGAAGTCACGGTATTCCATCGTCCGTTGCTCTAGCAGGTCGGTAGCTGCGTTGTCGGTCCCCAGACGTTGCAGTGTGGCAAGGATGTCGCGCACCGGGTTGACGCACCACACCGCACGTTCAAAGAAAGAGGTGCAGCAAAGTGCAAAGTAGCCGCCGAGGCTGCTGCCCACGATGAGGTCGGGCTTCTTGTTGGTGATTATGGCGCGCAGTTGGGCAAACACGTCGTAGGGTGAAAGACTGTCGTAGTCGAATGTGGGGGCTACCAGCGGGGTGTCGGGGAACATGGCATGCAGCTCTTTGGCCTTGAAAGCCTCTCCCGTGGAACCGTAGCCGTGTATGTACATCAGGGTTTTCATCAAAGCACATAACGCTGCTTTCTTAAATTTATTGCCCCCTGCAATAAAAGAGCTTGCAATGCGTTTTTGAATGTGTGAATGTGTGAATGTGTTAGTCCTTGGCGCCTTTGGAAAGTAAATAGTAAAAACTAACGCTCTTATGCTATATCTGACTGATTTTTCAACAGCCTCGAAGAGGCTGAATTTCAATAACCCCATACAAGAAACCGATAGGTTTCGCAGTGTGGGGTCAGGGATAACCCTACTACTCAGCGTCCCGAAGATGAAGAAGAGCCTGTGGCTCTTCGATAACGTAGTAAAACGAAGTGGAGAAAAAAACGACATTGAGATAGTTTGGCAAAAATCAGTCATTTGTTATATTAGAGTAAAAACTAAAAAGTGTGATGCAGCGTCGAAGATTAACGAATTAACACATTAACGTTGTACAAGGTGAGAGCAGAGAGAGCTTGCTCGCTATGCCGAGCCAAACAACGTCACGAAGTAACGAATTAACGAATTCTATTAATGCTTATGAACCGCAAACCCATCCTCCTCCTCCTGGCCCTTCTGGTGGCCTCCACCGCGCTAATGGCTCAGACCCAGCAGCAACGTCTTGAGAAACACCTCTATTACCTTGCCTCCGACTCCCTTCAGGGGCGCAGGGCCGGCACTGACGACGGCCGCAAGGCGGCCGCGTACATCGAAAACGAGTACCGTCAGATGGGGCTACAGCCCTTCGGCGGCACTTACCGCCACTATTTTCTCCACTCCTATTCCTCTATACAGGGGCGGTCCATCCTCATTAGTGCCGACTCGGTGGAGTATTACACCGAACATGAAAAAACCGTCTATTGCAACCTGGTCGGCATCATTGAAGGCTGCGACCCTGTGCTGAAGAACGAGTACATCGTCGTGGGCGGGCATTACGACCATCTGGGCGTGAAAAACGGCGAGGTGTACAATGGTGCGGATGACAATGCTTCGGGCACGGCATCCGTCACCGAGGTGGCGCGTCAGCTCCTCGCCCGCCGTGGCGACCTCAAACGCAGTGTCATCATCTGCGCCTTCGATGCCGAGGAACTGGGCCTCTTCGGCTCCCACGCCTTATCTGTGGAAATGCAGCAGCTGGGCATGATGATGAGCGTGAAGATGATGATGAGCGTCGACATGGTGGGCTGGCTCAAGCAGGGAAAACGCCTCAAGCTCACAGGCACAGGTACACTCAAAGACTGCGCCGACATGATAGGTGAGGCGGCAGCTCAGACTGGGCTGCCCGTCACCACCAGCCGTTTCGAGTCGTCGCCTTTCACCGCCACCGACACCGAACCCTTTGCCAGCAAAGGCGTGCCCACCCTGGCCGTCACCACAGGCCTCAAGTCGCCATACCACAAGCCAGGAGACGACCCTGAGCTCATCGACTACTCCGGCCTCTCACGTGTGACAGACTTCCTGACGGCCCTCACCCTCCGCATGGCCTCCGCCGAGCAGCCCATGGTGGCCACCGGCAGGGTGGCTGCCAAGCATCGCGACGCACGCAGACTGGTCGAGGTGGGCCCTGTTATCGGCTACAATACTGCCCGTGTCCATTTCCCAAAATCTGTATTGCAGTGCGACGCCGATTTGGGCTTCACGGGTGGGGTGAGCAGCCAGTGGAATTTTGGCAGTAACTTCGGCCTTCGGCTGGATGCCCTCTACGAACTCTCCGAAGCCTGTTATCCCGACGAGCAGGACCTCTTTGGCCCGGGCATCAGCTACCGTCAGTACGCCTTGGTTGTACCCCTTCAGTTCCGTCTGCTGCTCGGAAACCCCTCCTTGAGCATCAACCTTGGTGTCGGCGGGTTCTACGGCTACCGGTTTTCCGGCAAACTCTATGGCGATGACGGCGTGATTCGCACCTTCCCCGCCCAGCACCAGTACGGCATTGTCTGGAGTTTCGAGGAGCGGCTGGCCAACCTCTCCGTTGCCTTCACCTCCTACTACCAGCTGCAGGACCTCTTCGTCCCAGTCCCAGGCTCCATTATCCCGGCTGCCCAGAAGTACGGCTTTGCCTTTACCCTTGGCTTCTACCTCTAGGGATGGAGAATTGCTTAAGGCTCTAGTTTGATAAAAGACTGATTTTTTAACAGCATCGAAGATGCTGAATTTCAATAACC
>JAFRXG010000007.1:0-8585 GCA_017441565.1 Bacteroidales bacterium
TATTGATCCTTTGGGTCCCGGTACAGAACCTTTCACTAACATTAAATTCTTTTCAGGGATAATCTTGACAACCTGAAGGTTCTGAATCTTCACACGATGGTTGCCAGTCTGGCCGGCCATGCGCATGCCCTTGAAAATACGCGAGGGATCGGAGCTTGCACCGATCGAACCAGGGGCACGCAGACGGTCGTGCTGGCCGTGAGTCACATCACCGACACCGCCAAAACCGTGTCTCGTCACTACGCCTTGGAAACCCTTACCTTTCGAGGTTCCCACCACGTCGACAAACTCGCCTTCCTGGAAGACTTCCACTGTCAATACTTCACCATATTTCTTCTTGTGGCCCTCCTCAAAGCGGCTGAACTCGGCGAGATAGCGTTTGGGAGTGGTGTTGGCCTTTGCAAAATGGCCTCTCATGGGCTTGTTGGTGCGGCTCTCTTTCTGCTCACCAAAAGCCAGCTGAATAGCCTCGTAACCATCCTTCTCGATGGTTCTCACTTGTGTCACTACACAAGGACCAGCTTCAATAACTGTGCACGGAATCTGCTTTCCGTCGGCATCAAAAAGACTGGTCATTCCAATTTTTTTACCAATTAATCCTGACATTTCTTTTTTTGGATTGTTTCGTTTGTTAGTTCTCAGCTTATTCTCACCACCTTCGGCAGGTGGCTACCCACATTGGCTGACGTTAATTTCACACTTTGATTTCGACTTCAACACCACTGGGAAGTTCGAGCTTCATCAGGGCGTCGATGGTCTTTGCACGGTCGTTGATTTCAATGTCCATCAAACGTTTGTACGAGCTCAGTTCGAACTGCTCGCGGCTCTTCTTGTTCACGAAGGTCGAACGGTTGACAGTGAAAATCTTTTTGTTGGTCGGCAGCGGAATGGGGCCATTCACCACTGCACCTGTCATCTTGACAGTCTTAACGATCTTCTCGGCGGACTTGTCGACGAGATTGTGGTCGTAAGATTTCAGCTTGATTCTAATTCTTTGACTCACGGTTAATGTATTTTTATTAATAATTACTATATTTATTCTTCAGTATGTTCTCCTGCTGTTCGTGGCTCACCTCGGCATAATGCGAGAACTCCATGGTGCTGTTCGCACGACCCGACGTGATGGTGCGCAGTGCGGTCACATAACCGAACATCTGCTCCAGGGGCACCTTGGCATGGATGGCCTGCACGCCCACCTTGGCAGAGATATTTTCCAGCATGCCGCGACGGCGGTTCAGGTCGCCGGTGACATCGCCCACGTATGCGTCGGGGGTCAGCACCTCCAGCTTCATGATGGGTTCCAGCAGCACGGGATTGGCCTTGCGGCAGGCCGCCTTGAAACCAATCTTGGCGCACACCTCGAACGACAGCTGGTCGCTGTCCACCGGGTGAGCCGAGCCGTCGAGTACGGTAACCTTCATGCTGTCCATCGGATAACCTGCCAGTACACCATTCAGCATGGCCTCCTTGAAGCCCTTTTCGATAGCAGGGATATATTCTTTAGGTATGTTGCCACCCTTCACCTCGTTGACGAACTGCAGACCCACAAAGCCCTCGTCGGCAGGCCCGATTTCAAACAGGATGTCGGCAAACTTACCCTTGCCGCCGGTCTGCTTCTTGTAAATCTCGTGGTGTTGGACGGTGGTAGTGATAGCTTCTTTGTACGCCACCTGCGGACGGCCCTGGTTGACCTCCACCTGGAACTCGCGACGCAGACGGTCGAGGATGATGTCCAGGTGCAGCTCGCCCATGCCGCTGATGATGGTCTGGCCCGACACCTCGTCAGTCTTGACGCGGAAAGTGGGGTCTTCCTCAGCCAGCTTAATCAAGGCGTTGGTCAGCTTGTCCATATCGCCCTGTGTGAGGGGCTCCACGGCGATGCTGATAACGGGTTCGGGGAACTTCATCGACTCAAGAACGATGGGGTGTTTCTCGTCACAGAGCGTATGTCCGGTCTTAATCTCCTTAAAGCCCACGGCGGCTCCGATGTCGCCAGCCTCGATGCGGTCCAGCGGGTTCTGCTTGTTGGAATGCATCTGCATGATACGCGAGATGCGCTCCTTCTTGCCGGTGTTGGCGTTGTAGACATACGAGCCCGACTCCAACGAGCCGCTGTACACGCGGAAGAAGCAGAGACGGCCCACATAGGGGTCGGTGGCGATCTTAAAGGCCAATGCCGAGAAGGGGGCCTTGACATCAATCGGACGCGACTCGGGCTTCTCGGTCTTGGGGTTAATACCGTCCACCTCCTTCATGTCCAGCGGGCTGGGGAGGAATGCCGCCACGGCGTCCAGCAAAGTCTGAACACCTTTGTTCTTAAAGGCGGAGCCGCACATCACAGGCACTATCTTCATCGACAGGGTGGCCTTGCGGATTTCGGCTATCACCTCGTCGGCGGTGATGCTGTCGGGGTCGTCGAAGAACTTCATCATCAGTTCCTCGTTCTCCTCAGCCACACCCTCGATAAGTTTCTGGCGGTACTCGGCAGCCACCTCCTTCAAATCCTCCGGCATCGGGATTTCCTCGAAATGCTGCCCATTCGACGACTCGTCCCACACCAGGGCCTTGTTCGAAATCAGGTCGACCACGCCCTTGTACAGGTCCTCTTGGCCGATAGGTATCTCGATAGGGATGGGGTTGGCGCCCAGGCGCTCTTTAATCTGGCCCACCACGCCGAAGAAGTCGGCGCCCGAACGGTCCATCTTGTTGATGAAGGCGATGCGGGGCACGCCGTACTTGTCGGCCTGACGCCACACGGTCTCCGACTGGGGTTCCACGCCGCCCACGGCGCAGAAGATGGCGATGGCGCCATCCAGCACACGCAGCGAACGCTCCACCTCCACGGTGAAGTCCACGTGGCCCGGAGTGTCGATGATGTTGTATTTATAACGGTTCTCATGCCAGTCCCAATACACAGTGGTGGCAGCCGAAGTGATGGTGATGCCACGTTCCTGCTCCTGGACCATCCAGTCCATCGTAGCCGAACCCTCATGAGTCTCACCCAGCTTGTAGTTCTTGCCGGTGTAATAGAGGATTCGCTCCGTCGTCGTCGTCTTTCCGGCGTCGATATGAGCCATGATTCCGATATTCCTTGTGTAGTGTAAATCTGACATTGATTGTTGTTATAAAAAGCTATCTACTAAAAAACCTTATTAAATATTTTATTACTATTATAATAATTAGAAACGGAAGTGCGAGAAGGCCTTGTTAGCCTCAGCCATACGGTGGATATCCTCCTTACGTTTGAAAGCGGCACCCTCTTCCTTGTAAGCGGCCTGGATTTCGGCGGCCAGCTTCAGGGCCATAGTCTTCTCGTTGCGCTTGCGGCTGTAGCTGATGAGGTTCTTCATGCCGATTGACTGCTTGCGCTCGGGGCGGATTTCGGTAGGCACCTGGAAGGTGGCACCACCAATGCGGCGGCTTTTCACCTCGACCGAGGGGGTAATGTTGGCCAGAGCCTTCTTCCACACCTCGAGGCCGTCTTCCTTCGTGCGGTCGGCGACAACGTCTATTGCCTCGTAGAAAATCTTATAGGCGATGGTCTTCTTACCGCCTAACATCAGGTTGTTGACGAACTTGGTAACGAGCACGTCATTATATTTGGGATCCGGGAGGATGATACGTTTTCTGGGTTTAGCTTTTCTCATTTCTCTTTTACGTTAACGAATTGTTCGCGACAATTCCTAATTCTTAATTTCTTAATTCTTACTTACTTTGCAGCTTGTTTCGGACGCTTGGCACCATATTTCGAACGACGCTGGCGGCGACCGTCAACTCCGCTGGTGTCCAATGCACCACGGATGATGTGATAACGAACACCGGGCAGGTCCTTCACACGACCGCCACGAATCATAACGATGGAGTGCTCCTGCAGGTTGTGGCCTTCGCCGGGAATGTAAGCGTTGACTTCCTTACCGTTGGTGAGACGCACACGGGCAACTTTACGCATTGCCGAGTTAGGTTTTTTCGGGGTGGTGGTGTACACACGGGTGCAGACGCCACGACGCTGGGGGCAACTGTCCAAAGCGGGAGATTTGGATTTATACTCCATCTGCTGACGTCCTTTGCGAACTAATTGTTGAATTGTTGGCATTTGTTGTTTTGTTGTTATATATTTAATTATTAATGTTTTCTAGCATTCTCAGGGGGCATATTTACCCTTCGAAACGGATTGCAAAATTACAACTATTTTTCCGACTGGCAAAGCACCGCCCGAAAGTTTATCTGTTAAATAAACTTAAAATTCTTTGCAGAGCTTGTTATTCTGCACATTACAGCTTGCATTAACTCATTTTTCGGCACCCCAAAACCAAGGTTATCAACAGTCATTTTCGAACCCTTCCGCCTCGCCCTGCGGGAAAGTTATCAACAACTTTTCCACAAGCCCCGCGTTGCATGCCGGTTCGCCGCCCACCAAGCCCGCACCCAGACCTTGGCCAGCCCATACATTCTATCCCCTTTATATCTTTTTTCTTCATTGTTTCTTGCTGTGAATCTAAAGAGGGTGAACGACACAGCAAAAGCGTGGCCACCCACTGAATAAAAAATGCAGCCTGGGCGGTAGCCGCCCGATGCGCCACCGTCAGTTGAACGCAGGGTTTGTGAATAGCCAATGGCTGTGATGCCAACCCCGGGTCAGTAGCATCTGCCGGACATAGGGCCTCTTTCCTATGAATCCTAGGGTGTTGCCCTAGGTTATATCTGTCCCAGCCCTTCGGGCTGGGGTAGGGATGCGTTCGTCTTGGGGTCACATTGCCCTTCCTACAGCCGACGGCAGTGTCCGGCACGAGGCTGCCGTCCCAAAATGGCGGTTAGAGGCTGCCGGGCGAAGGACACTGTTGCCGTTGGGCACAGCAAAGCGTCTGCCCGCCACGCCGTTGAGCCTGTCCTACCTGCGAATGGTGCTGTACATGAGCCCTTCGCATTCCGCAGGAGTTGGGGTGCGGGCGACCTGCCAAGTGTCAAAATCTATTTCTATAGAGCCTGTATTTCTTGGCACTCAGGGCCTTGCTCACAATCCGCTCAGTCTTGTCTCCGTATATCGGCCCATTCGTAATCTGGTGAATGTCTGTCCCCCCACAAATAATATTCATCTCTATCAATATCGGCTCGCCATCTTCGCTTACTGACAAATCCCACGACACCAGTCTGGTAACTCCAAGCACCCTGTTCGCCAAATTCATCACCAATGCCTTACAGCGCTCAAAGCCAGGCACGCTGCGCCCCGCAAACGCCTAGCCTTGCGGATGCCTTTCAAAGGTGTCGCCCGACAGGTTGTAGGCGTATTTTCTGAGGCTTCCGTCCTCTTTAATGCCACAGATAATGCCCCCCCGCGACGCATTGTCTACCCTTGCCGACCCCACACCTATACGCACTATGGATGAGAGCACACTCATCTCGCCCTCAAAATAGCATGTCATCATACGAATAGTGTTCATACTCTCCTTGTGGAGTGCCGCCAGAGCAGGATGCTGCCTTACCACCTCCTGCACCACGAAATTATCTCCTCTTTTAAGAAGGGGCAGTAACGCCTCCTCCCCTTCCTCTTCACTCCAAAACACAATACCCACACCGCTACTCGCCTTCACTGTCGGTTTCACAATGACCGACTTTTGTTCCCTGCACCTACGCACCGCCTCCTCGAACGTCAAGGCAGCATATCTGTCGTCCATATAACGCCCGTAGAGCCTCCTCACTATTGTCTTGGGCTGCCGTGCATCATGGAAGAGCATATCAAACAAGTTTTTGTCTGCCAACACCCTTGTTGCCTCTGCGTTGTTGAACCAGTCATACATAATGCAGTTCTGCAAATCCAACGGGACGTAACGAGCATCAAAACCGCCTACTTCCTCCCTTTTCACCGCATTATAGAATGCCATCCACTTGCCATTCACCCCGGTCCTCCCCCACATCTGCCTCACCGCAGCCTTTTGAGCCTTGGTAAGGCGCGCCCCCGCATACGGCCCATCGTTCTTCGGCTTAAAATCCTCTCTTGCAAGAAATCTCCGACGCATAAAGGTGGCAAGATAAGACACACTCTTTGCCACTTGATTGAGCCGGTGAAACCATTTCCGATTTCTTTTACTATCAAATACATAATCATCCATACTGCATATATGGGCGGGTCCCCATCGTTCACACCACAACGCCCGACACAGGCAGAACCCTATAATCCTGTGCGTTCGTTTTGTCACTTTGACGATGCAAAGATAATGATTGTTTCTAACATGGCAAATGTTTTTACACCATTTTGTCAGTTTTTTTCAAGCAGACGGCGATGTGGGGTTAATTCGCTGATTTTATTTATGTTACAGTATGGACATTAGCACGATATTTTTTCGCTCTAGTATAAAGTACGACTGATTTTTTTCCAACCTTTCCCATTGTCGCGTCCCACCGGGACGCGGAGTAGTAGGGTTTTCGTTGACCCCACACTGCGTTCCTTGTGTGGGGTTATTGAAATTCAGCATCTTCGATGCTGTTAAAAAATCAGTCTTTTATCAAACTAGAGCCTTCATATTTTAGCATCTAACACTGGCAGAACCCTTAAACCAGCGTGTCCGCACTATTATTTTGACGGTGCAAAGTTACAAAATGTTTTTGATATGGCAATCTTTTTTATGTCATTTTGCTGATATTTTTTGATGGGGGTAATATATTGGTTTTGTTCACATTAGCACACAATCCATTCTGTGTGATATTTCTTGATTTGGACCAGTCGGCAGATGTTGTAGACCAGATTTGTCAGCGCGATGTTCGCTTTTGCCCTCACCATGCCGACCCCTCTGAATACCAGCCCGCCCGCCGTCTGCTCCATGAAGACGGGCACAGGCTTCACTCGGCAGCGTATTTTCGACTTCTGGCGACTGTTCTTGCTCGGCTCGTCGTCCGGCTGATGTCCTTTCTTTCTTTTTTTTGCAGAGTACGAACCATCATACCCCCTGCCCCGCCTCTCACCGCAGTGAGGGACGGGGCAGGGGGGTTGTACTTCTGGCACGATGGAAGGACTAGGGGTTATACCTCACGACGTAGAAGTCTTCTTCCCAGGGGTCGTTAACCCCATATAATACAAATCCCCCATACCGCATGTACATCGTGTTTTGGTTGTCGTAGAGCTTGGGTAGATATAAAACACTACTGTAGATGGAGAACTCAGGACGGTCAATCGTCCCGTCGGTCATCCAGCGGTGATAGAAGTAAATCTTTTTATAAGAGTCGGCCGAGTTGTATACCGTGCGGTATTTGGCCGAGTCCATCGAGGTCATAATATACGAATGGATACTTTCACTGTCGTACAGATAGGATGTGAACACTGCGATGGAGTCGTCGCGGAAGGTTATCAACAGCCGGTTGGGCGAATAGGGGGTGGCCCAAAGCCAGCGGCCACGGATGTCGAAGCCGTCGAAACTGGCGGGGATGGTGTCGAATGTCGGCACATCTATCACCACCGTGTCGACAGTGGGGATGGTGTCGGCATCAAAAGGTATCGGGGCCACGTTGTCCTTTCTACAGCCGACGACTGCGGCCAGCACAAGGCTGCCGACCAAGAGGGTTTTTGCTATTGTCTTCATTTCTGTTGTGTATTAATTGGTTATAAATATATTAAATAGCTCGAAGCTTGAATAAAAAGGAGCATACTTTTTAACTAAGGTTATAATCTGCTCTGTCATTACTATAACGCCAAAAGTGCTTCTTTATTGTCTATGGATACACATTTATCATAATAATTCACATCAGGGAAATCTATTGTACTCTAATAAAGTTCTTTGTATCTTTACATACTTTATGTCGTTACGTACCAAAAAATAAACTTTGCTGCCATCTGGCTTATAAAGATAGTTATCTCGTGCACAGAGATTGGAAATGGCAAACAGAGTTGCTATAATAAACAGTATACATTTTTTCATAATCAAATAATATTAAATATAATACTTAGTCGCCTCTTTAATGCTGTGTGAAGATGGCGAATCTTCGCACAATAAAGTCGGTCTTTATGCGTTGTCATATGTGGCATTAGACCTTATTACGCCTTGGGCATAACAGGCGGGGAGAAGTGGTTTGAAATGAAAGTCGACATACATCTCCCGCCCTAGTGTTCTCTTCTTTCCGCCCCACACGACGGCGCACACTGACTCGTGCGGGGCTTTCTTGTATCAGTTTCATGATGTTTGACTGTTTATGTCAGGCGGACCGCCTGTGGTTATTAATTAACTAACGGACGGCTATGCAGGTGTATTCACCTGTCTGCTGATTGAAGGTTATCGTAACGACAAAACCTTCTTCTGTTTTTTCTGCGGCCCACTTTCTTGCCTTTTCCTTGTCGGTCGTCGTGAATGTCACAACCTCTTTGGTTGCTGCATACTGCTGCCGCAGCCCATTGCGCCATAACTGCACCGTATGCCCCTCCTCGGCCAAGGCGAACATGCGGTCGAGGAATGAGGTCCATGTAATACTCCCCCAAATTTAGACCACTGATATGCGGAAAAAAATTTGTAATTTTGCAATCAGAAAATGGCTAAAAAAATGCAAGGAAAATTCACGGCAGAGTTCAAGGCGCAAGTGGCGCTGGCTGCCATCAGCAATCA
>JAFRXG010000086.1:0-23405 GCA_017441565.1 Bacteroidales bacterium
ACAAGCCCACCGCGGGAATAGGCTGTGCCCCCCTTCCAGACATCAAGAAATCAGGCTCGCACCAGATTGCCTACCTGCGTACCGACAGCCTGAACATCAAGCTAAACATGGTAGTTGAGACCCAACATACAGGCAACATCCGCTTCAACTGGGACCCCACCGTGCTCACCCCCGCCGACTTTCAGCCTTTGGTAGGGCTTCCCTCTTTATCATGGTGCAGCAAAGAGGTGGGGCAATACCTCCCCGCAGGGGGCAGGATGCACATACAATGCGACAGCAGCCGCTTCATCCTCGGTGTGATAGAGTACGACACCGCGGGTGCCGCCTACACCATCCTGACCGACTACGCCACGCCTGCCTCCGTTCGATTCGACATGGACGACACCTTCTGCCAAGGCGACAGCATCCACTTCTCCTATACCTCACACAATGTAGCCTACACGCGCCTGCAAAGCCCCAACGGCATCATGCACGACATGCCCTATTCCATCCCCAACGCCGACACCTCCATGAGCGGGCGGTATTGGCTCTATGGCTACGACACCCTGAGCACCGTCCCTATAGCCATGGACTATATCGACATCACCATCAACCCACGCCACACCGCCGAAATCCACGAAACCATCCTCCAAAGCCAATTGCCCTGGAGCCGGTTCGACATCCTTTTCTATGCCGAGACCGACACCAACATATTCCGACCAGACCCCATGTCGGTGTGCGACAGCCTGATAAACTACCACCTCCACATCTACGACACCCTCTACGACACTATCCTCTACTACGCCTGCGAGAGCGACCTGCCCATACGCTACAACGACACCCTATTCACACAGGAGGGTCAGGCCGCCTTCCTCTATACCGGCAGCCATGGCGAGGACAGCCTCGTCACCTTCATCCTCCACGTCATCCCCAGCAGCGACACCACCATCTGCGACAGCATCACCGAAGACCAGCTGCCTTGGTTCGCCATGGACACGGTGTTTAACGATACCGTGGCCGACTATATCGTCCGCACCATCAACGAGGCTGGCTGCGACAGCATCATCCACTACAACCTCTACATCTTCTGGAACGGCGACCACTGCGACACCTCCCTCTCTTACCCCAACGTAGTAACCCCCAACGGCGACGGCGTGAACGACCGCTTCGTCATCGGCGGACTGATAGAGCACAACTGCTTTCGGTACAACGAGCTCATCATCTACGACCGCTACGGTCACTGCGTCTACCACAAACGCAACATCGCCACCGAGTCCGACTGGTGGAATCCCGCCGCCCAACGTGCCCCTTCGGGCACCTATTTCTATTACTTCAAGGCCCACGGCATCAACATCTGGACCCAGCACCGCGGCGTTATCGAAGTGCTCCGCGACAAATAACCCACACGACCATGAAACGCCTCCTGCTCATCCTCACTTTCCTCTACGCCTGCAACAGCATGGCGCAGACGAATGCCGACTCCGTCTCGTCCTTCAGTCGGATAATACGGCTTCACCTGCCCACCCATTTATGTGCTGGTGCGCATAAACGCGTCTCATTCGGTTACACCGACACCTGTCAAGTGGTTATGGCCAACGGCAGGGCAACTCTCGGACATGCTGAGCGGACATTCCTACCCGACGGCATCGCCTGTCCTCCGTGGGGTTGCTCCTACCGCTCTCACGTCACCTTCACCGACTTCCCCGACACCACCGTCATCACCTCTGCCAACGACATCCGATACGTGCGCATCAACATGGAACACTCGTGGCTGGGCGACATATACATCAGCATCACTTGCCCCAACAACCAGCAGGCCGACATCCTCCGATATGGGGGAACTGGCACCTCGCCATGTCTCGATTCCATAAGCCAAGAACATCGGGGCTGGGACATCTCAACCGCCCATGCCCCACATTACACCTTCCTGGGCAACCCCATCGACAGCACCGATAGCAAAAGCCCCTGCGACTCAACAACCTTGTATAACCAACCGGGAACAGGCTGGAACTATTGCTGGAGCAACAACACTCAATCCGGCTTCACCTACGCTGCGGGCGATGGGCTTATCTACCGTCCTGGCAACGTCATCAACAGCAGTTTCTGGAGAAGTCATATCGATTCGAGCGACGTGTCTGTCGGCACCCAATTCTACCATCCCGACGAGAATTTCTCCAACCTTATCGGCTGCCCCCTCAACGGCACTTGGCAAATCGTCGTCATGGACGGCTGGTCGGCCGACAACGGCTGGATTTTCGACTGGGAGATATCCCTTGACCCAAGGCTGCTTTCCTCAGACTTATGCCATATCACCTCGTGCGTCATGGAAGGTCCTTACGCCACCCAGATAGACAGCGTCACCTTCCTCCTCGACATGCCCGAGAGCATCGCAACCGACACCACACTCCTCTACACATTCACCATCACCAACAACTGCGGCGACACCCACGACACCACCTTCATCATCCACCTGCATCCTAACTACACCGTCACCGACACCAATGAAAGCTGCGACATCTATTCACTCTTCGACACACCCATTCTCTCCACCGTCGACACCGTCTTCCATTTCTTATCCCAATATGGATGCGACAGCATCGACAATATGCACATCGCCATACACCACTCCTCTTTTGAAACCACCGACACCACACTCTGCGAGAATGCGCTTCCCTTCCTATTTGAAAACGAGACATTCGCCATGGGCAGCGGTGGGCTTGTACGTTCCGCCCCACCAACAGCCGACACCTCTGCCACCTTCCAATACACCGACAGTCACGGGTGCGACAGCACCATCCAGCTCAACCTCACCGTCTTCCTCTCCGACACCACCTACCTCGACAGCACCGTCTGCGACAATATCCTGCCCATCCTTTGGAACGGCCTGACCCTCGACATCGACCAGTCGTCGCCTACCGACTCGGGCTACAACCAGCTCAACACCTCCCTGCTGCTCAACAACCAGTGGGGATGCGACAGCACGGTATTCCTGACACTCACCATCCCATTCGTCCAACAAACCGACATCTACGATACCGTCGTCGTAGCCCAATTGCCTTGGAGCCGTTTCGACACGCTGTTCTTCAACGAGACCGACATCACCATTCTCTACCCCAATGGGGCAACCAATCATTGCGACAGCATCGTCCACTACCACCTCCACATTTACGACACCATTAACGACACCCTCCTCTACTACGCTTGCGAGAGCGACCTGCCCGTCAGTTACAACGACACCCTCTTCACCCAAGAAGGACAAGGCAGCTTTCTCTACACCGGCTGCCATGGCGAGGACAGCCTCGTCACCTTCGTCCTCCATGTTATCCCCAGCAGCGACACTACCCTCTACGACACCATCACCGAAGACCAACTGCCTTGGTTCGCCATGGACACAGTGTTTAACGATACCGTGGCCGACTATATCGTCCGCACCATCAACGAGGCGGGCTGCGACAGCATCATCCACTACAACCTCTACATCTTCTGGAACGGCGACCACTGCGACACCAACCTCACCTACCCCAACGTAGTCACCCCCAACGGCGACGGCGTGAACGACCGCTTCGTCATCGGCGGACTGATTGAGCACAACTGCTTCCGGTACAACGAGCTCACCATCTACGACCGCTACGGTCACTGCGTCTACCACAAACGCAACATCGCCACCGAGTCTGACTGGTGGAATCCCGCCGCCCAACGTGCCCCTTCGGGCACCTATTTCTATTACTTCAAGGCCCACGGCATCAACATCTGGACCCAGCACCGCGGCGTCATCGAAGTGCTCCGCGACAAATAACCCTACACTAGAGCGATATTTTTTCAATATCCGCACAATAAATTCAGCCTTCGCGCGTAATTTGTATTATGCGACGATTATTGTCATACATTCTCCTCTTCTTCGTGCTGTTTCCTACCGTCAGTGCTCAGATACCAGAAGGACTGCTGCGTTCCTGTCCAACGGTGTACCAGGTGAACTATGGCGCCCAACGCATTCTCTGCACTTCAGGCACGGCAGCAGAACCCGACCGCGACACAGGCATAGCCCCTTCCTTGCATCAGTTCATCACAAACACGACCATTCCCTCTATTCGTTTAGGCAGTGCGAGCATCACCGACACCATGCCCAGTGCGAGCATCTCATACTTCTACCGCGTTGACACAGCCAGAAGTCATTTATTCTGCACCTCGTTTAGCGGCCAAATTGCATACTCGCCCAATGCCGTAGGACCCAAACCAGAGTTTTCCATCCGCATACTCGACTCCAACGGCACCTCCATTGACACCAACTGCCTGGAAGCCGTCTATTCGGGCGATAACGCCACCCTTTGGCATCAATACAACGGATACGACACTCTAGTGCATCTCTACATAACCAACGAATACCTCAGTTTCGACCTTCGCTCCCTCCACGGAAGGGTTGTTCGCATCCAATTCAACACTACATGCCGTTCCGCCTATCGCTCTAGCTGCACTGCATCGTTCACGCTTGATTGCTACAATATCCTCGACATTTACAATTCAGACCTCTGCGGTCAAACCATAACCTACTATGCTCCACCAGGCTTCCGCTATCGCTGGACGCTTGCCTCCGACACCTCCACAGTCCTCGGGACCGAGTCGTCATTACACGACCGCTACAACCAATACATCACTCCTCTCCGCTGCCAATTGAGTTTTAAAAGCCCAACATCACAGAACACATGCTTCATCGAAAACCTCTACTACACCCCCCCGACTTCCAGATACGTTTCTGAAGGCGATCTTGGATTGGCAGCCTTTTATTGGGACACCGTCGGCCACATCACCTCTGGCACATGCGCCACCCAGATGCGTCTTAGGGACAGTACCACAATAAGAGTCATCGTACCTTTCGGTTCATACTCAGTCCACGACAGCTCCATCTTCACTACCCAATATCGTATTGTCGGCCTATGCGACACCCTGATAGTTCCTTGCACCACAACTCTTTTCAACCTCACACCAGGAGGCTACCGAATTTACCGCGATGTCATCACTCCCACATGCACCTTTACCTATAGCAACTTCTTTATTGTTTATCCGTTCCCTTGCGCATATTACGACACCCTTATTCGCACCTGCCCCGATGAAATAGACACCTGCTCATTGCGCACCCTATGCTTTTTTGGGAATGACGGACCTTCCCATTTTGATCCGTCTGGCCAGCATCATGACAATTTCTATCCATACGACCACCTGCTTTATCATCATCCACACCACCACCACCCCATCAATAATCCGGGTTCCGACCCCATCACCCTAAACCAACTCACCTCTACCCCATCAGGGTTCCCCTCCTCGTTCTTAATCGGAAACGAGACTCCCGATGACCCCGAAAGCACCAGCCAAAACCTGTATATCTACTATCACGTCGACACCACTCAACACAGCATCCTCATGCTGCGCTACGCCCTCGTGATGCAATACCTTATTGAAGATCCCAGTGATCTTTATGGGTTTTACGGGTGGTGCTGGTGGTGTAATCACAATGACTCCATACAACAAATCACACTACAGCACACCAACCATCCCCGGTTCCTCTTCCATCTCCTTGACTCTACGGGACATGAGATAAGTCCAAACCTTTACAACATCGACATCACTTTAGACACTATCCCCGACTGGAACAGCGGCACTGACTCCAGCATCTTTTGGAAAGACTGGCACGCCTTCGCCATCGACCTTCACGCCCTGCATGGACGCAACATCACCATACATTTCGCCACAGAAACCTCTCACCTGCGCTATTCAAGAGCATTAAACTACGCCTACGTTCACCTCCAATGCATCGAAAGCATCCGTGACATCCATTGTCAAGACACCCATTACTACAATGCCCCCGATGGATTCACCTACCAATGGTTCCCCGACGGGCACCCCGATTCGATAATCAGCACCTCGCAACAATTCCTCACCACCTCCGACAACCCCTTCTATTGTCTGCTCACCGACATAAGCGACACTACTGTACACATCCTCTTCCCCACCATTCTTACCAAGCCAAAGTACCCCGTTGCCCAATTCTCGCTCGACACGGTCGAAATCCTTGACGACTGCTCCCTACTCTTGCATATAAACAACGGTAGCCATATTGCCACTGAACACGGTCCGGACTCCATCACCACTACACCCTGCAACACCTTCTACTACTGGGTCGATGACACCCTCACAACCCAGGACGACACCATATCTCACAATCTAAAGAACACCTTCAAAGTCCCCATAGGAGAGCATACGCTGACCTTTGTCGCCTATATCGACGGAACCTCCTGCACCGACACCCTCGTCTACACCTTCCTTGTCACAGACTTTTGCCATTGCTATGACACCGTCTACGACACCATTGTCCAAAACCAACTCCCCCACTTCTGGCACGGCATACCCTTTAACGACTCAGCCTTTTACGATTCCGTCGGTACCCCCACCTCCTCCGCCGACACCTCACTTTTTATCCCCGGCATACGTCCGCAATGCGACAGCCTCATCGACTACCACCTCCGACTCTACCGCAACACTAGCGACTCCGCCATCTACGTCCTCTGCCCCGATGATATACCCTTCCCTATCAACGACACAATCAGCATTGCCAACGACACCACCGTCATCTTCAGTGGTATGCATGGGGAGGACTCCACCGTATATTACACCATAATCCGCCTCTCCAATACCGACACCACCATCTACGACACCATATTAGAAGACCAGCTGCCTTGGCTCGCCTTCGACACCCTGTTTAACGACGTGGTTGCAAACTATATCTACCACACTTATAACGAAGCGGGCTGCGACAGCCTCATCCGATACAACCTCTACATCTTCTGGAACGGCGACCATTGCGACACCGCCCTCTCCTACCCCAACGTGGTCACCCCTAACGGCGACGGCGTGAACGACCGCTTCGTCATCGGCGGACTGATAGAGCACAACTGCTTTAAGTACAACGAGCTCATCATCTACGACCGCTACGGTCACTGCGTCTACCACAAACGCAACATCGCCACCGACACCGACTGGTGGGACCCCGCCGCCCAGCGAGCACCGTCGGGCACCTATTTCTACTACTTCAAGGCCCACGGCGTAAACATCTGGACCCAGCACCGCGGTGTCATCGAGGTGCTAAAGGAATAGAAAATGGGTGACAACGAAGCCTCATTCGCACGTTGGTGCATTTTTTATAATCAGTATTTCTAAAAATTGCGTATCTTTGCAGTTTGATTCGTAGTCTGTCTGTTTATGCCTGCTATACGCTTAACCCAATGTCGATAAGCAACATAGGATGTCAGACGGTGGTATTATTGACATGTCCATACTATGCAAACATACAAGAAATATTACTCTAAAACTAGCATCTTGGGGATTCTGATGCTTCTGTCCTTGCTGTTGCCCGGCCTTGCTAATGCCCAACAGGTGGTGGTGATGCCGCATCATGGGGCCGACACGCTGACGGTCAGTCGGCAAAATTGTTACACCATCATGGACCCAGGCGGACAGGCGAACTACACGAACAACGAGGATTCGTGGCTTCTGATACATTCCACTTCGGGTGTCTTTGCCTTGAAGATGGTCTATGAGATGGGCAGCGACGGCGACTGCAACGACTACATCGACATCTTCTATGGCTCCGACTCCAACGCCTACAGCGAACGTTATTGTGCCACTGGGTCGGCCATGGTGCACGGTGGGTCGGACGACATGCTTGTCCGTTTCCACTCCAACAATTACGCCTCGTTCAGGGGTTTCGAAATCCAGGTGTACTATCCCAACAGCATCGCAAACTGGAACTACCATGCTGTGGACGACAGCACTGTCACCATCACTTGGGACGACGACCTGGCAGATGCCACCGAATGGACGGTGACTTACTTCTGCGACGAGGACACGCATCGCACCGTCACCTGCACCACCACCTCGGCCACCATCACGGGGCTTCGCAACAACACCTACTATGCCTACTATATCGAAAACAACGCCGTGGCCTGCATGGAGACCAGTCGGCAGTATTTCATTGCACACCATCCCGCAGGCCATCTGTACACCGCCCCTTGGGGCAGCACCTTCAACCTGACAAGCGGCACCTGCTATACTGCCAACGCCACCTCGGGTCCTGGCAGCAACACATTGCCTACCGACTGGATCGGCACCACTTTCACTACGTCCGACAGCGTAGGCTTTTATGCCGACGGATGGTCCAGCCACTACTATTTCAGTGCCAGCTGGACTTCGGGCTATGGCTTTGGCAGCGACTTCTCATATTGGGACCAGAACACTGTCCGGCGGCGCAAGGTGTATTTCCCTCATGGCGTTGGTTCCTTCAACCATGCCGGATATACCAAGTTCCAATACAGCATCACCTGGGAGAACAGCCGCATCATTACGCCCACGGTAACCCATGTGACATCCTCCACTGCCACCATCCAATGGACCGACACCACGTCGTCCACCCTATGGACTGTGCGCTATTCGCCCTCTGACGGCAACTGGACCACCCGTTTGGTTTCAACCCCCACTATCACACTCACAGGATTGGAGCCTGGCACGCAATACCTATACACCATCGAGGGCAACGTCACCCAGCCTTGCACCACCCCTTTCCGCCATGCCTTCATCACTACTGGTCAGACCGACACCCTTATCATGCCTTACCGCAAGGCCGACACAGCCGTACTCCAGCCGGGCAGTTGCTACACCGTGGTGGACGCCGGCGGCTCCACCAACAATTATTTCCACTCCGACTTCTCGGCCTATACCTTACGCACGGCTAACGGCAACGGGTTCCGCCTAAAAGGTTGGTACCATGTCGCCCCGCACGACATCTTGTATATCTTCTATGAGGGTGAGTGGCACAGCTACCAGGGGAGCAACAGCAACTTAGAGATCTTCTGTACCGACGGGGTCTGCACTATCGGCTTCACCTCCGACCCTGAAGAAAGCGGCCTGGGCTTTGCCTTCAACATCATCCAGCTAGACTCCGCCATAACCAACCTGCAAGCCACAGCCATAACATCCAACAGTGCCACCATCACCTGGAACGATACGGCATCGGGCGGCGCAGGTTGGCAGCTGCACTATGGCAACGCTGAAGACAACTTCACGACCATCAACACCACCACCCCTTCGGTCACCCTCACAGGCCTCACGGCTGGCACACAATACGTCTATTATGTCACACGCCAGGGCGGGAACGCCGGCTGCAACTACGCCGACCGACGTGCCTTTATCACCAGCGGCGTAGAGAACAATACCGTCATCATGCCCTATCGCGGCACCGACACCCTCTACTATAACCCCGGCACCTGCTACACCATCTTAGACGCTGGCGGCAGGATGAACGACTACTTCAACTACGACACTGGCCAGCTGGTCATTATCTCAACCAACGGCAGCGACTTCTACCTGTCTGCCCAATTCGAATACGAAAGTCTCAACGACCTGCAAAGCAACGGATATGATGGTGAAGACCGCCTATGGTTTGGTGCGGACCCATCGAATAGTGAGTCTTATTTCGACCAGATTGACGGCGGATGGACATGGCTCAATGGGAACCGCTACAGAACCTCCAGCCAGAACGGTTTTCTCCGCATCAGATGGCGCACCAACGAGAAGGACTACCGCAACGGCTTCACACTCCGGCTGGACCAAGACACCCTGCCCGTCGAGAATGTGCGGATAGCCCATGTCACGAACAGCAGCGCCGAAGTCAGCTGGGACGACAACAGCGGACACGCTGGCCCTTGGTACCTCTCATATACCGCCGACAGCACCTGGACCACTGTCCTATGCAACACCACCCATTTCAGCCTCACCGGCCTCCAAGCCGCTACCCAGTACAGCATACGCATCAGCCGCACACCGGCAAGCAACAACTGCGGCCTGCAGTCTTACCCATTCTCCACCCTCAGGGCCAACGACATCATCATGAACTCACACTCGCGCGACACCGTATGGATTACCCCCGGTGAGTGCTACACCGTATTTGACCCCGGCGGAATAGGCGACTACTACTCCAGCGACACCTCCATCCTCGTCATCCGTTCTACCACTGGGTTGGGGTTCCGGCTGTACGGCTATGCCGACGTGTCGGACCAGCTGTCGTTCAGCAGCGACGGCTCGGGAGGCCAAAGCATGTGGTGGTTCATCGACAACTACTACCCCGAAGGCATTGCCTATATCACCCTCACCTCCAACGAGGCCATAAACAGCTCGGGCTTTGCCTTCAACATCACCTTCTACCCCACCATTCATTCGTTGGACACACTCTGGCAGACCGACACCTCCATGGCTATCACATGGCAGGACACCTCCCTCGCCACCAGCTGGACCATCACCTACGGCACCCATATCGACTCGCTCCGCACCATCAGCAGCACCACCAACCAGGCCACCCTCACAGGTCTGCAACGCAACACGCAATGCTACATACATATCGAGAACAATGTTCTTTCTGGCGACTGCGTCATCCCCTCTATCTACGGCATACGCATGCCCCACGACCTCAACTGCTGGATTACCCAATACATCAACTCGCTCCTTGGCATCATTGGCCGCCACTCGCTGGTAGAGACCACTGTTGAAACCTTACCCATCACCGAATGCCTCCACATCTATGACGTGGGCGGTCTGAACCCGCCCTTCCCCGACGGCACGATGGACCACGACTACACCACTGCCGACGGCCGCGGCCTTTCCATCAGAGGCCACTACAACCTAGGCAGCAGCCCCCTGCATATCAACACTGGAACCACTGCCACCGACTATGGCGGCATCGGCACCACCTTCTTGTCGTCCGAGATGGGTTATCTCTGCATCATCGCTTCCACCTACGCAGCCTCTAGCAATGGCGAAGGCTTCGACCTCGAAGTGCTCGTGAACCCTGCCATCCACCAAATCACCGCCAACGCCGTCACCTGCAGCACTGCCACCCTCACATGGGTGGACACCTCGGGAGCATCACAATGGTGGATCGCCTACGGCGAAGACGAACGCCGGCTCGACACTGTCACCACAACCACACGCTCGTATAGTTTCACCAACCTGCTCCCCGACCGCCAATATGTCTGCTACTTCTGGAGCAACGAAGTCATGCCCGTATGCAAAGCTCCTGTGAAGAAGTGTTTCATCACCCCTTGTGACACCTCCATCATCATCATGCCTTACAACCAAGACACTACGCGCACACTGAACATCAACGAATGCTATACCATCCTCGACCCCGGCGGTCCCAACGACTACCACTATGCCAGCAACCAGAACATCCACCTGCGCTCCAACACGGGCGACCCCATCGTGCTGCGCGGACGGGCGCACATACGCGGCAATGACCAGCTGACCATCTACGACGAAGGCTCGTGGGAATGGTACTATACAAACTGGTCTGGAGACGATGACCTTATCGAGATACACTCCAGAACCGGCAACCTGTGCATACAGTTCTACAGCAACGGCGACACTCTGACCCACTCAGGGTTCGAATTCCAAGTGTTCTTCAACACCATCGGAAACATACGTGCCGACCTCATGACCGACTCCACCTGCCGCATCCGTTGGAACGACAACAGCTCCGCTACCCACTGGACCTTCTGGTATGGCCCCGACCGTGAACACCTGGACACCATCTCTACCGACAGCAAGACCGTCCACCTTCGCAACCTCGTCGACGGAGTGCATTACTACTCCTTCATCACCAACAATGCCGTCGAATGCATCGACACCACTTGGTTTGACTTCTGTGCCGGGGGCGACAACTGCATCGACTTTGCCAACCTCCCCACCTGCCACACCCGATGCCGCTACGGCGACTTCTACTCACCCGACATCAACGAAGGCATCGTTGACTTCGGCCCCGACAACATATACTCCCGTCATACCGTCATGCTCGACACCTCCTACCGCGACCCGCGCACCGGAGGCCTCCTGCGCTCCATCCCCGAGGGCTACGACCACTCCGTCCGCCTCGGCAACTGGAACTATGGCGGCGAAGCCGAAAGCATCACCTACGAATATATTGTCGACACCGCCTCGGCCGACATCCTCCTGCTGCGCTATGCTGCCGTGCTCGAAAATCCCGGGCACCAAAGTGGAGACCAGCCACGCTTCCAATTCACCATCGTCGACGAATACGACAACCCCATCAGCACCGCATGCTACTCGGCCGACTTCGTATCCTCCGACCAACTCAACTGGAACACCTACACCTACGACACCAACACCGTATTGTGGAAAGACTGGACGGCTGTAGGCATCGACCTCGAGCCGCTTCATGGCCGTCGCATCTTCGTAAAGCTCACCACCTACGACTGTGCCCAGTCGGGTCACTTCGGCTATGCCTACTTCACCCTCTCCTGCGACCAAAAGTATATCCGCGCCGGCTACTGCGGACAGGTGGACACCAACAACTTCACCGCCCCCGAAGGGTTCCGCTACCAATGGTACAACGTCGACAGCGCCAATGTCGTCCTCGACACCAGCCAAGTGTTCTACCGCTCCGAAAGCGGCATCTACCGCTGCCGGGCCTCTTTCATCGGCAACGCCAACTGCTACTTCGAAAAAACGGTAATCGTCGGCAACATATTCCCCTATGCCAACTTCACCTACCATCTCATGGACACCAACGAATGCCAAATCACCGTACGTTTCCAAAACCTCAGCTGCGTGGCTTCCGACTCCGCCCTCACCAACCTCACCTCCATGGAGTGCGACTCATACATCTGGGACTTTGGCGACGGCGACGTCAGCTACTCGCGCAACCCCACCCACGTCTTCGACCCAGGCTACTACAATGTGCATCTGACCGCCCAAATTGCCCAAGCCTCCTGCGCCAAAGACACCGTCATCCGCATCGCCATCCCCTCCCCCTGCATTCACTACGACAGCATCTACCCAGTCATCTGCTATGGCGACACATTCCACATCAACGACACAGCCTTTTGGCAGAGTGGGGAATATATCGTGCGCCAAGTGCCCTCGCCCGACAGCATCCGTGAGACCCTCGTATTCCTTACCGTCAACCCCGTACACCACTTCGACATCACTGACACCCTCTGCACCAACCAGCAATACGACCGTTACGGCATACACATCCCTGCCGGAGCAACGCCCTATACGACAAATGAGTATGTGAGCTCCTACCAGAACGTATACTCCTGCGACAGCACTTACCACCTGACCCTGACCACCATGCCTGCCTACGACACCACCAACTATGCCGTTGCCTGCAGCGACTTGGGCTACACCCTCTTTGATACCACCGTCTACCAGTCTGGCACCTACACCGACAGCCTCCGCTCCGTGGCTGGCTGCGACAGTGTTGTCCATCTGACACTCGCCGTTAACCCGGCCTACCACTTCTACACCTCCGACACCATCTGCGACGGAACAGCCTACCTATTCCACGACCACCTATACATCGAACCTGACAACTATACTGTTACCTTCCACACAACTCAGGACTGCGATAGTGCCTTCCACCTCTCCCTCACCTTCCACCCGCGCTACGACTACTACGACACCGTGGTGCTCTGCCCCCACCAGCCCTACTTCCACAACGACCAGGCCTACTACGCTCCCAACCTCATCATCGACTCCTTCCAAACCGACCTGATGTGCGACAGCAACTACTACACCATTCTCATCCTCAACGACACCCTCTTCAAAGCCGGTTGGGAAGTATCCGAGGACACCGTCAACTGGGTATCCCTAGCCGACACCCTGTGGGAAGGCTGCACTCCCTACACTCTCTACTTCCGCAACCTCTCCACCCATTCCATCCAAAGCTTCTGGCACTTCAACGATGGCGAAAACATCACCCAACTACCTGCCCCCGACGACACCACCCTCTTCATCTCCCATACCTTCGACATCGGGCGGCACACCTTCTACCTGACCATCGCCGACTCGGCAGGATGCACCGACACACTCTTCAACCCCTCTGGTGTCTCTGTGCTGCCCTCCCCCACTGCCAGCTTCTACTGGGACAACACCCACGCTTCCGAAATCCAACCATGGACCACCCTCCACAACACCTCCTTCCCCCTCGACTCCACCTGCACCTCGCTCTGGCTCATCGAGAAGCAGCCCGACAACCCCGACGACCTTGACACTGCCCGCGAGACCAACCCCGTCTACCGCTGGGACATCGAAGGGGTGAACCTCCCTGCCTCCTACCTCGTATGGCTCATCCTCACCCAGCACAACATAGGCATCACTGGAAACGACATCTACTGTCCCGACACCACCTTCGACACCATCAAGATAATGCCCTCCACCCTGGAGTTCCCCAATGTCGTCACCCCGAACAACGACGGTGTGAACGACTACTTCCGCATCAAAAACCTGATTGAGTACAGCCAATACCCCTACAACAAACTGACCGTCTACGACCGCTGGGGACATGTGGTATACCAGGTCAGCAACATAAATAAAGAAGAGGACTTCTGGTATCCCGACCTCACCAACTCGCCTACCGGCACCTATTACTTCCGCTTCACTGGGCGGGGTGGCGACGGGGCTGCCCAACACAATGGTGTCATCGAGGTCCTTCGAGAATAATAACACTATAGGGGACTTCTATAAATCACCTCGGAGAGGTGTGACTATTAATAACACCGTACAATCCATAAGGCGCAGTGCGGTGATAGTCAAAACCTAACAAGACTGCGTCTCGTAGAGACGCGACAATGAAAACGAATTAATAGAACTCACTCATATAAAAATCCATCATGAAGAAAAAGCAGAGACTCGCCGTCACGCTGTTCCTTGCCATCACAGGCATGTCCAACGCACAATATGTTGTAACCGGACAACTGCTGAGTGCCAAAGACAAACAGCCCATCCCCTTCGCCAACATCGCCATGATGCGGGCCTCAGACTCCACCTTCTTACGTGGGGTCATCACCGACGACAAAGGGGTGTTCAACATCAATAACGACACCATTGCCACTGTGCTTCGCATCTCGGCAATGGGATATGAAACCCAGTTCCTCGCCGTACCCAACACACGCGACGGAGGCCCTACCGGATTGGGCAAGATTGACATGGGCAGCATCGTCATGCACGAAGGGGCCATGCTGCTCGACGTGGTGAAGATAACGGAGAAACGGCCGCTCTACACCGTAGACGGCGAGAAAGACCTCTACAATGTGGCCGAGGATGCCTCCATACAGACGGGCAATGCCAGCGATGCGCTACAGAACGCACCCGGCGTGGAGGTGGATGTCGAAGGCAACGTGACCTTGAACGGACAAAGCGTAGAGGTATGGATCAACGACCGTCCCTCGCACCTCGAAGGCGAAGCGTTGAAGCAGTATATTAAGATGCTGCCCGCCAACAGCATCGACCGTATCGAAGTGATGAAGAACCCCTCGGCACGTTATGGTGGCGGCAGCCCTGTGGTGAATATCGTCACCAACCAGCGGATGCTGAAGAACTCGTTCGTCAGCCTAGGTGCCAACGGCTCTTCGAGACCCTCTATCTCGCCGTGGCTCTCGTATGTCTACAGCAACGAGAAGTTCAACATCAGCGCCTATGTAAGCTACAGCAGCAGCCATAGCGAGAACACCCGGAAAGGCGGCGGCAGCATGTTCGACGAGGACAGCGTGCTGTCACGTGAATGGGACTACCTCACCACCGGCAGCAGCCACAACCACTACGTTTGGGCCAACCTGAACGCAAGCTATCAGTTCGACTCGATGAACAGCATCTCCGGCTGGTTCGGCACCTATCCGAACTACTCAACTGACAAATCGGACGGACAAATGTCGCGTACCGAATACCTGTTCAATCCTGGCAACTACAACAACACCACGGTGGGCAGCAGCAACAACATGAACTATGGCGGCTACGGCGGCATCGACTTCACCCACAAATTCAATAACGAAGGTCACCAGATGTCTGTGAACTTCAACGGCAACTTCTGGGGATACAACGGAGACTCAAAGAAAGAATGCACCTACCCCTTCCAACCCCAGATGAACTACAACGAGTATACACAGCACAAGATGTTCGACGGCAGCGGTTCACTGGGTGTGGACTATTCACTGCCCTACAGTAAGAATGGTGAGATTGAGGCAGGCATCGAATTCGGCATGGAAGCCGACAACGACTACTACCGACGCGACACATTCGACTACGCCCAACACTTGTTCTTCAGCGACTACCTCATGTCTGACACAATGCACACACCAGGCCGTAACCTGGACGGCTACCTCACCTGGCGGCGCAAATGGGGTGATTTCACCTTGAAACTGGGTGGACGAGGAAGATATGTCTACGTGAAGGACTGGCATGAAGGCCTGCCGCAATACGACGTCGAGACTCACAACTTCACCTTCTCCCCCTCGGTGAATATGAGTTACAGAACCAAGGATATGCACAATTTCAGCCTCAGCTATCGAATGAACACCATCAAGCCCACTGCCGGCATGCTGACCAGCTACGAAAAATACGGTGTCGAAAGCCTCTCTACCGGCAATCCGTTGCTGGAACCCAGCTACACCCACAATGCCGACCTGTCGTGGAACAAATACTTCTCCAAGTTCGGCTCGGTAGGGGCAAATGCCTCCTATCGTGCCAAATACAATGAAATCAACTCTATCAATGATGCCCGCTACGTGGACTTTTTTGGCAGGGTGGTAGACTACCGCATGCCTTTCAACTGTAGCGATGCCCGACGTTTCTCGCTCAATGCCAACTGCATGTATCGGCCTACTGCATTCTTCAACGTGCGCCTCAACATGGGACTGACCGACGACTGGTACAGCGTCATCGTCCGCACAAACGAGCCCCCGGTAGTAGACAGGAAGGTCTCATTCGACATCCGCGGCAAAGTCTGGGCCAAGCTGTGGAACAAGCTGGAAGTTTTCGTCAGCGGCTACTACAACAGCCCCGGCCACGGATGGTCTACCCTCAGCGTGAGCCACGAGCGCAAAGGCATTGACTTGGGTATGGGTGCTGACTTCTTCGACCGCAAACTGTCGCTCTACTTCAACGCCAGCGACATCTTCAACTGGAACGTCTGGGGCAGCACCAACATCAACCCCTACAACACCACCACCTCCGATGTGAAGTACAACAGCCGCTACGTGACCTTCGGTGTCACCCTGCGCTTCGGTAAAATGGAACTGGAAAGCCGTGCCCAGACCGGTGCCCGCGAAGGCTCGGTGGGAGGCGAATAATTATGGCATAACCGCCACCGACTCCACCTCGGCCTCGACCTCATCATCAAGAGCCGTGAACAGGTCGCGGTGGAGGCGTTCCTCTAGTTGGTCAATCGTACAAACATAGTGCTTCAAGGGATGATGCTTTCCTTCGTTGGGCATGACGAATGCCACCCCTGAGTAGCCCTTGGTTCGCGGGACAAGCACTGCCTTAAAGAAAGCGTCGGGAACTTGCACGTCCGCGTCGCCAATAGTGCCGTAGCGGCAGGAGTCGAATATCGGGCCACAGACCACCCATACGCGCCCATACTGTTTCGCCCAACGGCGAACCGCTTTCTCCAACGCGTTCCAGTCTCCACCATTAAGCTGATGATTCTGAGGGCAGATATTGGGAAAGTAATGGCTCTGCCAATAGGCATCCCTTGACCACCGCAGGTCGGCCTTGGGCACCATGTGCCCCTTGTCCCAGCCCGAATGGGAATAATCTTCGCGCGAGGCCTGACGACCCTTGAGCTTGGGGTCGCGACTGAAGTTCGAACTCGAATTGTCGTACTTCACCTCCAACTCCTCAGCCGTCAGCTCGTATGCTACCCAATTGGGCACCAACGTGGTGTGATTGTACGAAACGACAAACCCCTCATAATAAAGAATATGCTCATCCCCGCCATAGGCTGGGAGTTCCAAAAGGGTGTCGGGTACGGCGAACCGTTCATTATCGCCGTCAGACAGGGCGTCCGACGAAGCTGGCAAAGAACAACTGCTCACCAACAGAAGTGTCAGTGAGCAGTGTACTATATAATTCAAGAAAGGAGTCATCCTACTATCTGTTTACAACCTTGCATGTGGAAGTCCCCTTGTCGGTGGTCACCTGAATCAGATACACACCGCTGTCTGGCAGCTGTAGCGTGATGGGGACACCGTGGCACTCAACAGTTTGGAGCAGACGACCGTCAAGGGCATACAGCTTCAACTCACCAGACATGGCCTCGGGAACACTGACCACACAGCGTCCATAGGCCGGATTGGGCGTCACCTCCATCTGGATGCTGCTCAGCTGTCCAATGCCGACAGGCAGCGAACGGGTGAAGAAACGAAGATGCTCCCACTCGCCATAAATGCTGTCGTTGCAGATGCTGCGGACATACACGTCATACATTGTGCTGGGCTGTAGTGGGTCGAACGGCATGGACGCATCGTGAACCACATGAGAGGTCGCTGTGCCGGGCTCGAAACCCTCGCTGTCGTACTGTACCTCCCACGCATCGGACTGGAAGGAGCTATGCCAATTCAATATATAACCAGCCACCTCCCCGGCCGGGGTGATGCTGGCATCCGAGGAGTCCACCTCGATTTGGGTGATGACCGCACAAGTGTCGGGGTCGGTGTGGAACTGCACCAAAGCCCACTCGCCATAGATGTTGTTGCTGCATACGGAACGGACATAAAAGTCGTACCAGTTATTGCCACGGAGGTTGAGCGAAGAGAGCGTCACCCCCGGCTCAGTAGGTGTGAGCAAAGTGCCGACACCGTGAGCAAAGCCACGCAGACCGTACTCCAATTCCCAGCCTTCGGGGTCGAAGCTGCTTTCCCAGTACAGCTCATACCCTGCTGGGTTGGTGCCTATCACTCTCACTTCGAGATTCAACACGCTGGTACAGGTGTCCTGAAGAGTTGTGAAGGTTAGCGACACCCAATCGCCATAGGTGTTATTGCTGCACACCGAGCGGACATACACATCGTATGTCGTGTTGGCAGCCAAGCCGCTGAAAGTGTAGGTGTTGTTGGTCAGCGATACCAGTGTGCCGCCTCCCTGCGTGAAACCGGCCGCACCATATTCCAGTTCGAAGCCGCTCACAACAGCCGTGGTGCTCCAGTTGACCACAGCCTCATGGATGTCGGGCGTGGCGGCAAGACCTACGATGCCAGCGCAGGTGTCGGGCTCGACCACAGTGTTGGAGTCGTGCCACAGCGCAAGGTTGTCCACACAGAGATACGAACCCTGCTGCATGGTAGCACTGGCCGAAGAAATCAAAAGGATAATAAGCGAATCAGGGGCCTGCTCGGGGAAAGAAGGCTCCATCTCGTGCAGCGACACATAATCCACCGTGAAGGGCGTATAGTTTGAAATGTCGCTCAATGCCACATTGGCACCGCCGCCCACCACATCGCGCTGATGAGTGGTGGTGTTGTAGTGGGTGCCCAGCATCAGCACACCGCCGTTGTCGCCACTGGTGGCCGACTGGTATTTGTAGTAACCCGTCAGACGCGAAGGCTCAAAACTGCCTAACGCGATACCTCCCGTGATGAGGTAGTTGATATCCATCGTGGCAAATGAAGCCAAGATTGCCTCCAGACTGTCCATGTTGGAGAGCAGGCTGTTCATGATGGGGATGAAGTGGTCAAGATTGACCGTCCCGGTGGAAAGAATGCTGGGGAAGACCGTCTGGGTAAGCATCGTGTCCAAATTAGCCTCCACAAGACTGTAGATATTGGGGTTTATAATATCCTCCAGCATAAAGGTCTGCAGTTTCACGGCATAATTGCTGTCGGGCACCGAGGTGGTCTCCTGGCTCGCCAGCACCAAAGGAAGGTTCGTATTGATGCTGACATTGCCCAACGGGGTGGAGGCCGATTCGTTGACAGGATATGACAGATAGTTCCAACCTGTAGGGGTTGTAAAGCTGCTGAAGACAGGCAACGACAACCCAAAGAGAGACACATTGTAGCCCGGGTTCGTGGTCCACTGCTCGAAACTGCCGCGCGGCACTGCCATGCGGGTCTGTGCACTGACAGAGAAAGATATAAGCGCAACAATAAACGCTAAAAGAAAGAATTTTTTCATCATTGATTTCGGCATTAAGGTGAATAAAAAGAGAACTATTTGAAATGCAAAAATACACTTTTTTTTTAACCTAACAAAAAAAATATCGCAGCTGAGCCTTTCACAGCCTATTATGAGCACTTTACGCTGGCTCTGCCACGCCCCTGCGCCTCATCCGCGCCTTCACACTTTTCCCCGTCAGGGTCCAGTGCAGCTTCGCCGCAACCGATGCCTTTTGTTTCCGCTTATATTAGATTTCATTTCTTTCTATTTCGATTTCATTTAGCCGGTCAAAACCAGATATAAACAACGCCAATGCGAAACAGAAAGAAGGATGTAAGGAAAACGTCTCAGCGGGCATAATGCCCTTAGTTACTAGAACGAAGCAGGGGCTGACCCACGGCGGAGTCAGCCCCTGCTCAACTTTCGATTATCGATTGCCAGCCGTAAGAGGTGGTCACACCTTGAATTTCACCCCGATGGCCTCGCTGACGTTGATGATATAGTCACCCAGTTTCTCATACAGGGCATAGAGGGAGCTGTATGCCGTGCCGATGGTGTAGTCGTAGGTGCCGTTCTTGAGCGCGTTGAGGTGCTCGTCACGCAGTTTGTCGCGATACTCGTTGATGGCCTTCTCGGCCTGGGTGGCAGACTCCAGGTCGATGTGGTCATAGTTGCCCCGCAGGTTGGCATCCATCACATCCAGCGAGTGCTGGACGAGGTTCTTCATCTGTTCGAGGTTGTCGTTGAGGTGCTGGTCGAAGTGGACGGCTGTCTCGCGCTTGTTTTTGCGGGTGGCGGCAATCTGATAGATGCCGTCGCCGATGCTTTCGAGGTTGTCAACGATACGAAGCATGGCGCTGATGCGCTGCGAGCCCTCCTGCGAGAGGTCGCCTTCGGAAATCTTGGTCAGGAAGTTGGCAATTTCCATTTCCATGCGGTCGGTTATTTCCTCATATTTCTCTATGCGTTCCACAATCTGTTCGAATTCCTCGTCATCCTTGGCGGTGCGCAGGCCGGGGAGGAAGGTGTACATGCGCAGCACACGTTTGGAGAACTCCTCTATCTCCTTCTTGGCGGCCTCCATGTTCAGCTCGGCGGTGTTCATCCAGTGGCTGCCGATGTAGTTGAGTTTGAACCTGTACTCCTCGTCTTCCGGATTGTCCTTGACCATCCAGTTGACGATGCGGATGATGAGGGGGATGAACCATGCGAGGATAATGGTGTTGACCACATTGAAGAAGGTGTGGAAGAGCGAGAGCGCCAGCGGGATAGCACTGGGGCTGTAGCCTTCGGCATTGACGGCGGTGTAGGGGTTGCTGCCTATCATACCGGCGGTAATCTCGGCAATGAGGTTGAGCACAGGGCGGAAGACAATGAGGGTGAGTATGACACCCACCACGTTAAATACCAGATGGGCCCGTGCCGCCCGTTTGCCGTTGGTGTTGGCCACCATGGCCGCAATGTTGGCGGTGATGGTAGTGCCGATATTCTGTCCCATGACCAAGGCCACGGCAGCATCGAAGCCTATCCACCCGTTGTAGCACATCACCAGGGTGATGGCCATCATGGCAGCAGAGGCCTGCACCACACAGGTGAGCAGGGCACCGACAATGATGAAGAGGAGGATGGACCAGAAACCGAAGTCGGAGAGACGCGCCAGCGTCTCAAGGAATTCGGGATACTGCTCCAGATTGGGCATGGCCCTCTGCAAGAACTCCATACCGATGAGCAGCAGGGCGAGACCGATGATGAACTCACCAATAGATTTGAGCCGGTTCTTCTTGGCAAACATGAACAGCAACGCGACAGCACCCATAAGCATGGGGAGGCTGAACGCGCTGGTGCTTTCGCCCAGGCCGAAGAGGGTGATAATCCACGCCGTCACCGTGGTACCGATATTGGCACCCATAATCACGGCCACGGCACCTGCAAGACTAAGAAGACCGGCGTTTACGAACGAGACCACCATGACAGTGGTGGCACTAGAGGACTGGATGGCGGTGGTGACAGCGGCACCAGTGAGGATGCCCCGCACGGGGCTGCCTGTCACTTTGCCCATGATGGAGCGCATCTTGTTGCCCGCAAATTTCTGCAGGCCCTCGCTCATCAGTTTCATACCAAACAGGAATACCGCCAAGGCTCCTGCGAAGTTCAAGATGATGATTACAATCTCGCTAAACGTCATTTTCTCAACAGTCTATGTTACTATTTCTTTATTTCTAACTAGCTGCAAAGATAGGACGTTTTCTTTTTATCGGTGTTGCGTTTTCGTTACAACATTGTTACGTTTTGGTTACGAACAGGGGTCAAGGGCGACTAAATAGTTGCAAGAAGGATTACTTGCAATACTTGAGCAACGTCTCGGCCAAGCCGATTTTATAGCCGGTGCTATGGAAGAGGATGCGGCCTTCCTTGTCGACAACTGCCACCAAGGGGTACTCGTATTTGTCCAGTTTGAGGGTGCGGGCGACAGCCTCTTCGGTGGGGTCTTTGGTTCCCGAAGGCACTGCTTCGATGTCGATATTGAGCAGCTGGCGGAGGTCGTTATTATCGGGAGCGGTAGTGGTACAGAAGGTCATGCCGCCCCAGCGTTTGAAGTCGCCTTTCAGCTGGAGCATCTCTTTGACCAAGTGCTTGGCAGGTTCGCGATGGGGGCCGAGGAAGGCCATGATGCAGCCCGCGTTGCCCGCATAGTCGGCGAGGTCTACCCCGTCCATCACCTCAAAGCCTTCGGGCAGCTGGGGAAGGGCCTTCTTGTCGGCGGCACGGGGGACAAGCGGACGCAGTATGATTTCCCTGACAACCTTCTCCCCTGCTTTGACCGTGAAGAACTCCATGCGGTTGAGCACCTCACCGTCGGGGTAGCGGTTGCCTGTGGAGAGGCAGTAGGTGCCAGGTTCCAGGTCGATGGTGGCGGGGAAGGATGCCATGCGGGGGTCGTCTTCGAAGTCGAAGGTGCGGAAGTCGCCGTCTTCGAGCTTCTGGAGGGTGAAGTGGGGGTAGTAGATGGGGGTGGCGGGCTCTTTGCCGTGGTAGGTGAGGGTGAGGCTAGTAGAGCTAGTATTACTAGTATTGCTAGTAGTACTAGTGTTACTAGCTAGGCTGGTCTTTTGCCAGGCGGTGCCGCCCCAGACGTAGATGGTGTTGGTGGCGTTGTCGAGGTATGCGGGGATGTCGAAGGCGCGGCATGCTGCCACAAAGAAGATGTCGCGGCTGTGCGCGTCGGCATGGCGCAAGCGGAACACGCCCATCGGAGAGATGGGGCAATTGTAGTAGTTGCCTGTGTCGTCCACCGCAATATTCTCAATCGTCCAATTTCTCAATGCCTCATAATCTTGCTTATACGCCTCTGGCTGCATTCTCTGCTTTAGATACGTCCTCCCATTATCGGACAAATCAACCCAGTTTGCAAAATCGGTCATTCCTTTTAACAA